>JBKJWA010000092.1:0-14879 GCA_046716705.1 Gaiellaceae bacterium | reverse complement strand
GCCTCCACGTCCAGCGCGCGAGGATCTGCTCCGGCGCATCGGGCTTTTCGTGCTCGATGGCTTGCAGCAGCATTCGGCTGCCGGACAGCCGGTCCTTCTCCCAGGGCGGCGCCTGCGTGACGAGGGTGACGAGGTCGTCGAAGCTCGCTCGCTCGACCTGCATGGAGACACGGTCGGCGAGCGCCATCATGCGCAGCCTCCGGTTCGGGTTCTCGGCCGCGCACGTGAAGAGGAACTGCTCGAGCGCCTCCTTGCTGGCGCGCTCGTCGGTGAAGCTCTTCACGAGCTCCGTCCTTTCCTCGAAGCGCACGGCGCGTCCCGCGAACGTCGCCCAGTAGCGCTGCTCCTCCTCGTCGAGGTACTTCGGATCGATTCGCTGCCACTCGCGGGCGATGACCGCCAGCCTTCGGCGCACGTCGGGCGTCACGGGGACGAGCCACGGGGCCGGGGTCAGCCTCCGGCGGGCCCGGCGCTGGAAGCGGCGGCGCGGGGCCGGTGTGACGCGCGCGCCCTCGCGATAGAAGTCGGTGTCGAGCAGCGAATGGAGGGTGATCACGCGCTCGGAGTGGGTCGCGCCCTTGTTGACGAAGTCGACGACGATGCCGGCCTCCTTGCGCGGGTGCATGCGCATGATGCGGCCGATCCGCTGCTGGTAGACGCGCCGGCTGGCGGTGGGGGCCAGGTGGAAGACGACGGTCGCGCGCGGGGAGTTCCAGCCTTCGGCGAGCAGCATCGCGTTGATGAGGACGTTGATCTCGCCGCGCTCGTACGCCGCGAGCGTCTCCGCCAGCCGCACGGGCGGCGTTCTCCCCGAGACCGCCTCTGCCTTGAGGCCCGCGGCTCGGAACTCCTGCGCGAGGTTGTACGCGTGGTCGACTCCGGCCGCGTAGACGATGCCGGGCGTGTCGTCGAAGCGGTCGCGGTAGAGGCTGGCTGCGGCCTGGTTCAGCGCCACGTGGTCGAGCACCTTCGCGAGCGCGCCTTCGTCGAAGTCGCCGCCGACGATCGGCACCGAGTTGATCGCCGCCACCGGCGGGACCCTGAGGCAGCGCAGCGGCGCGATGAGGCCACGGCGTGCGGCGTCCTGGAGCGGGAGATCGTCGACGGAGGCGGGAAAGACGTCGGCCACCTGCTTCGCGATCAGCTGCTCCGTGGCCGTCATGCCGATGTAGATCGGATCGGGGAAGCTGCGGATCGCGGCTGACGTCTTCTCCCCGAGGGCCGTGTGGGCCTCGTCGGCGATCACGAGGTGGTACGCGTCCCGGCGCAGGTCGTTTGCGTGCCGCGCGAACCACGCGTACGTCTGGATGGTGATCGGGTTCGACCTCGGCGGCTTCGCGCCGTTGAGGATCTCGGGCGTGAGGCGCTCGCCGTAGCCCTCCGCCGTCAGCTCGCGGATGAACTGGCTGACGAGGAGGCGGCGGTGCGTGAGGATGAGAACGCCTGCCGAGCGCGCGGCCTCGACGAACCCTGCGGCCGCGATCGTCTTGCCCGAGGCGGTGGGATGGCGGAAGCGGTAGCGGCGGACGGCGCCGGGATCCTCGCCGACGGGCTTCTCCGGCTCGTCGTGGGCCTCGGCGAGATCGCCGTTGTCGTCCGCATCCCCAGAGAGATCGCCGTTCTCGTCGTCCTCCGGCAAGGGCTCGTCGAAGCCGTTCGCTTCCTCGAGCTCCCGCTGGTTCGCAGTGATGAGGGCCGTGAGCATGCCGGCCAGCGCGTCGACCTGGTGCCGGCGGAGCTCGGTGCCGGACTCGAGGACGGGCGGCTTGCCTGTGAGCACGCGCTCGAGGCCGAGCATGAGCGCGAATCGCGTGCGCCACTCGTAGGACGGCTCGTCCCGGCCGGCGGCCATCTCCGCGAGCGCCTCGTCGAGCGCGCTGCGGCGCGCGGTGCCGGGCGCGAGCACCTGGGCAGGATCGTCGTCCGGCCGGAGGAACGGCTCGCCCGCCCACTCCTCCGCGAGTGCGGCATCGGCAGGCAGGCCGGGCGCCTCCAAGGCTGTCGTGCGCTGTTCTGAGATTTCCTGCATGGGTGCAGCACGTCGTCGCGCTGCGCTTCGAGAGATCGCCCGCAAGAGACCGCGAGCTCACCCGGGAGAATACCGCAACGGTGCGAAGGCGTACCTTGTGACGATGGCTGACGGACAGGCGCAGCTGACCGCGGAGCAGATCGCCGAGCTTCGTGGCTGGGCAGACCGCCTCCTGCGAAACGGGGCGAGCGGCGACCTGGAGACGTTCGCCCGCGCAATCGGTCCGCTGACCGACGAGGCCGAGCGATTGCGTCGCGGGTCGCGCGCGCGACGGCCCGCTCCAGTGACATCGTTGCGGCGCGAGGCGTCCGAGGCCATCGACAACGGTGCGGCCGGCGAGGTGCGCGCCGCGGCCCGCGCCGTGCTGCTCCTCTGCGACGATATCGTGGCCGGCCGTGCGGCTGCACGCGCGCGAGAGACGACGCGCAGACGGAGGACGCTGTACACGGTCGCGGGCGGCGTCGCGTTCGTCGGGCTGGCGTCGCTCTTTGCGTTCCGCGGCGGGTCCGGCGGGCTCGACGCGACCGGGCCGGAGGCTTCCCTTCTCGGAAGGGATGCGCTTTCCACGCTCGCGTTCACCGTCGCCGGAGACGCCGATGATGTGGGCGCCACCACGTGGCTACTCGACGGGCAGCCGGTCACGTCACGAGTCGCGGCACGGGACGGGAAGATCGTCTACCGGCCGGGGAGACTCGCAGACGGCGAGCACACGGTCGCGGTGTTCCGGCCCGGCGGCACGTTCTCCGACTCGCGTGCGAGCTGGACGTTCACGGTCGACACGCGGGCACCCGCGATCCGGATCACGAAGGGCTCGCTCGAGGCCCGCCGCGGCGCGGGCTACACGCTGCGGGGCGCCGTGGAGCCGGACGCGCGGGTCCGCGTGAACGGGAGGTCGGCGGCCGTCGACGAGCAGGGGTGGTTTCAGATGGCGTTCGCGAGGACGCCGGCGCGGACGGTCGTCGTGCTTGCGAAAGACCCCGCGGGGAACGCGACCGACAGCAGGTTCAAGGTCGGGACCGCGCCACGGCTTCCGCGCAATCCCGTGCGCGCCGTGCACGTGAGCGCCGACGCCTGGGCGCACGACGGCCTGCGCGGTGAGGTGCTGAGGCTGCTCGACGAGAAGCGGATCAACACCGTCGAGCTCGACCTCAAGGACGAGTCCGGCATCGTCGGTTGGCGCTCCGGTGTTCCGCTCGCACGGACGATCGGCGCAGAGCGGGTTACCTACGACCTCGGCGCCGCCGTGAAGCAGCTCCACGCGCGCGGCGCAAGGGTGATCGGCCGGCTCGTGGCATTCCGCGACCCTGTCCTCGCCGAGTGGGCCTGGACGAACGGCCGGCGCGACCTCGTGATCCAGACGCCCGCCGGCGGCGCGTACTCGGGCGGTTACGGCGGGTTCACGAGCTACGTCCATCCCACCGTCCGCGCCTATAACGTCGACCTCGCCGTGCAAGCAGCGAAGCTCGGCGTCGACGACGTCCTCTACGACTACGTCCGCCGGCCGGACGGCCCGCTCGAAACGATGGTCGTCCCCGGGCTGGACGAGGACCCCGCGACGGCGATCACGAGCTTCCTCGCGCAGGCCCGCCGGCGGCTGGCGCCGCACGGCACGTTCCTCGGTGCGTCCGTCTTCGGGATCGCCGCCACCCGGCCGGAGGAGATCGCCCAGGACGTCCCCGCCATCGCCCGCGAGGTGGACTACGTGGCTCCCATGCTCTACCCCTCGCACTGGGGCCCTCAGGAGTACGGCGTCGCCGATCCGGAGAACGAGCCGTACGCCATCGTCCGCAGGTCGCTGGTGGACTTTCGTCGAATTGTCCGGGGCACCGGAGCCCGCGTCGTGCCCTGGCTCCAGGACTTCTCGCTCGGCGTCCAGTACGGAGAGCCGGAGGTACGGGCGCAGATCGACGCCGCGAGCGCCGCCGGCATCGACGAGTTCCTGCTCTGGGACCCGAACGTCACGTATACGGGCACGGCGCTCGACTCGGATGCCGCCCTGCCGGCCGCAGGATCGCGTGCGTCCGCGCCCGGCTCCGGCGAGCTGGTGACGCTCCCGCGGTCGCGTTCGCCGGACGACCCTGTGAGGAGCGGCCTCGAGCCGAACGAGCTCGGCGTCGTGCCGGTGCTCATGTACCACCAGCTGCTCGCGGACGGCGGCGGCGCGTACGACCTCACGCCCGACGAGTTCCGCGCCGAGCTCCAGCGGCTGTACGAAGCCGGCTACCGGCCTGTGAAGGCGTCCGCGCTCGCAACGGGGAAGATCGACCTTCCGCGTGGCGCGACGCCGGTCGTGCTCACGTTCGACGACTCGACCACGAGTCAGGCGGCGCTGCTCCCGAACGGCCGTATCGACCCCGAGTCGGCGGTCGGGATCATGCTCGAGTTCGCGAGGGATCACGCCGACTTCCGGCCGGCCGGCACGTTCTACGTCAACCGTGCGCCGTTCGGCGCCGACCCGCGGGCGGCCGAGCTCGTGAAGCGGCTGCTCGCGCTCGGCTTCGAGCTCGGCAACCACACGCTCGACCACGTTCGCCTCGACGAGCTCTCGGACGAGGGCGTGCAGCGCCAGATCGTCCTCGGGAACCGCCTCATACGGGAGCTGGCGCCCGACGCCGAGATCGCGACGATCGCGCTTCCCTTCGGGCTCTTGCCGGGACGGCGCGAGCTCGCCCTCAGAGGTGCCTGGGACGGCGAGGACTACGAGTTCGCCGGCGCGTTCCTCGCGGGCGCCGAGCCGTCGCCCTCACCGATCAGCCGGAGCTTCGAGCCGGGAGAGATCCCGCGCATCCGCACCGATCCCGCCGACCTACTGAACGGCTCCTCCGACTGGCTCGCCCGGCTCGAAGCGAATCCAGGGCTGCGCTACGTGTCCGACGGACGGCCCTAGCTGCCTAGTCCCCCAAAGACAGCGAACGGGTTTCGCGGCATGACCTGCCAGACGAGCTCGCCTCCGGCCTCGACCTTGCCGCCGACGCGCTTGGCGAGCGCTTCCGCCTCCTCACGCGTTCGGGTGCCGACGATGAGATACGTCCACCGGCGTACGACCTCGTAGCCGTCAGCCTCCAGCTCGTCGGCGAGGTCGTCGGCCTGGTCGTGGGATTCGCACTCGACGCGCACCTCCCAGGGTGCGAAGCCGCGGGCTACGAGCTCCTCCTCGACGTCCGGCAGGTCCGGCTCGGAGTCCCAGCGGTCGTCGTCGTCCAGCCAGTGCTCGACCACGAGCTCGCGGGCGATGACGCCGGACTCCTCGAGCTCTGCGGCGACGAGCGTGCGGGCGTGCTCGACCTCCGCCGCCGACGCCGCGTAGACGAATACCGTGTCCGCGTCGTGCGAAACCGCTAGCCGGTCGAGCTCGAGGTCCTCGGCCAGCTCCTTCGCGCGTGACGAGATGTCGATGCCGAGCCGGTCGAGGAACCCACGCGCTTGCTCCTCTTCCAGCTCGATGCGAATGCGCCAGTCGTCCCGTGCCATCGCGCGCAGCCTAGCCTCCAGTGAGCGCCCGCTCCAGGCGGTCGGCGAGCGCGGCGTCCGTCCGGCCGATCTCCTCGAGCAGGCATTGCCTCGCGGCACGCAGGGCTCGCCTGAGCTCGCCCGGCCTGGGCGCGGAGACGAGCGTCTCTTCGAGGGTAGCCGTGATGCCGATCGGCAGCCCGTCAGCCCCTCGCGAGTAATACGGGCTCTCGCCCAGGCGGAGACATGCGAGCGTGAGCGTCTGGTCGCGAACGCTCCCGATCCAGTACGTCGCCTCCCACGGCCGGGCACGCTCGATCGCCTTGCTCGCATGGAGGAGGCCGAGCCAGCCGAGCCCGGCCACGTCTGCGAACGCCGGCGGCTCGGGCGGTGGGAGGTCGACGGCCTCGCCGAAGACGGCGCGGAAGCTCGGCGAGCGGGCGCCGAAGTCCGACTCGGACGTGAAGGCGATGTCCACCTGTAGGCCGCTCTCGAGCAGGAAGACGCGGTAGAGCGCAGTACCGGCGCGAACGTCCCAGTGGTGGACAGCGCCGGCTTCCTCGTAGACGGCGGTCGTCCAGTCGGCGACCACCTCGTCGAGGTTGGCGCTTTCGGCGATCCCGAGGAAGACGTCCACGTCCGACCAGCGGTCCTCGCTGCCGAGCGCGGCCGATCCGGTCAGCGCGGCGCCGGTGACGCGATCGTCCTCTCGGGCCCGATCGATCAGGTCCTGTCGAACCTTCTCGCGCTGCTCAGGCGTGAACACGCTCGCCCAGCTCAGCGAGTGGCGCGCCGACCACCCGCTCCGACACGCCTGTCTGGTCGAGGTGCTTCGTGATGCCGCCGAGGAAGAACGGGAAGCCGGCGCCGAGCAGCATGCAGGTGTCGATCTCGGCGGCCGAGGCGACGACGCCTTCCTCGAGCACGTGGCGGCACTCGTCGGCGAGCGCTTCGAGCGCTGCGTCCGTGATCTCCTCCACCGACGTGGGCGCGTGCTCGCCGACGACGATCTCGTCCTTCCCTTCGGCGTAGTTGTCGAGCGTCGGCGAGAGCGGGAAGCGGTCGGGATACACGGCGTTGAGCGTGTGCAGCACGTGGTTCGCGACGCGCGGTCCGACCATCTGGAGCAGTACGGACGGCGCCATCGGCAGCCCGAGGCGCATGATCGCCACGTCGGCCTCCTCGACGGAGTTGCCGTGCTCGAGCGCGCCGACGACGACGCCTGTCATCCGCGTCAGCAGCCGGTTGACGACGAACGCCGGTGTGTCCCGAACGAGGACCGGCGTCTTGCCGAGGCCGCGTGTCGTTTGGTACGCCGTCGCGAGGGCTTCGTCCGTCGTGTCCGGCGTGCGGATGAGCTCGACGAGGGGCATGAGCGCGACGGGATTGAAGAAGTGCATGCCGACGTCGGCGCCCATCTCCGCCACGGACAGCGACGAGGTGTTCGTCGCGAGCACGCAGTCCGGCGGCACGATGGCGCGAAGCTCGGCGAGCACCTGCTGCTTCACGTCCATCTCCTCGACCACGGCCTCCAGCACCAGATCGCAGTCCGCAAAGCCGTCATACGAGGTCGAGCCGGTCGCGATCGACGCGAGGAAGCGCGCCTTGTCCTCGGTCATCCGGCCGCGGGAGGCGAGGCCGGCGAGCTCGGCCCGGATCGCCTCGAGCGCGCGGTCCACGATCGCCTGGTCGAGGTCGCGGAGGACGACCGGCACCTCGAGACGGCGCAGGAAGAGTGTTGCCAGCTGGCTCGCCATGAGCCCGGCGCCGACGATGCCGACCTTCTTCACGGCTCGCGGCTCAGCGCCGAGATCGGGCTTGCGCTTCGCGCGGCGCTCGACGAGGTCGAACGCGTAGGTCGCGGCCTGCGCGTGGTTCCCGGGCAGAAGCTCTGCGATCGCCGCCTCCTCTTGCGCGTAGCCCTCCTCCACGGTCCACGTCGCGGCCCCTTCGATGAGGTCGAGCGCTCGGTAGGGGGCGGGGGAGGCGCCGTGGACGGCGTCGTCGACGTCGGTCCGAGCGCGCCGAATCACCGTCTCGAGCTCAGACCAGTCGGGCTCGGCTCGCTCGATGGGCGACTCCACGAGCTCGAGCGCGAACGCGATCGACTCGTCCACGAGCTCCACCGGCTCGACCAGCCGGTCGGCGAGGCCGAGCTCGACCGCGTCTTTCGCCTTCAAGAGGCGATTCTGGCTGAGCGGGTTCGTGACGACGAGCTTGACGGCCGCCTGCGGGCCGACGAGGCGCGGCGCGAGCTGCGTGCCGCCCCAGGCGGGGAAGAGGCCGAGGAAGACCTCGGGGAAGCCGAAGTGGCGGACGTTCGAGGCGATCGTGCGGGCCGAGCAGTGCAGTGCGAGCTCGAGGCCGCCGCCGAGGCACGCGCCGTTGATCGCCGCCACCGTCGGGAAGGGAAGACGTTGGATGCGGAGGAAGAGCCCGTGGCCGGCGCGGCTGCCGTCGCCTGCCATCTCGGGGGTGATCTCCGGGAACTCGTTGATGTCGGCGCCGGCGCAGAACCAGAACGGCTTGCCAGTGAAGACGGCTGCCACCCAGTCGCCGTCCTCGAGCTCGGCGAGCAGCGACTGGCCGCTCTCCATCGCCGAGCGGCCGAGCGAGGGCGGCTTCGTCCAGTCCTCGCCGTTGTCGATCGTGACGAGCGCGAGCCGGCCCGCCTTCGTCTCCACCGGCCGCAGATGGAAGACGGTGTCAGGCACGTTCCCACACCACCGCTGCGCCCATCCCCAGGCCGATGCAGAGCGCAGTCAGGCCGTAGCGGGCCTGCGGTCGCTCGCGCATGGCGTACGCGAGCTGCGCCACGAGGCGGACGCCGGTCGCGGCGAGCGGATGGCCGCACGCGATCGCGCCGCCGTACGGATTCAGGCGCTCGTCCGCGGGGTCGATGCCCAGTTCCTGGCACCACGTCAGCACCTGGACGGCGAACGGCTCGTTGACCTCGAAGAGATCGATGTCGTCGAGCGACAGGCCGGCCTGCGCGAGCGCCTTGTTCGTTGCAGGAACGGGGCCGAGGCCCATGAGGTGAGGCTCCACTCCGGCGTAGGCGAAAGAGACAAGCCGTAGCCGCGGCTCGAGCCCCAGCTCGGCTACGACCTTCTCCGACGCGAGGAGCGCGGCGGTGGCGCCGTCAGTCAGGCCCGCCGAGTTTCCGGCCGTCACCCGCCCGCCGGCGCGGAACGGCGTGGACAGAGTCGCCAGTCCTTCGAGCGTGGTGTCCGGGCGCAGAAACTCATCGCGGTCGGCCACCGTCCAGCCTGTGTCGGTGAACACGGACATCGGCACGACCGTCTCCCGCATGACGCCATCGGACCAGGCCGCCGTGGCGCGCTGCTGGGAGCGCAGCGCGTACTCGTCAGCCACCTCCCGCGTCAGGTCCGGAAAGCGGTCGTGGAGATTCTCGGCCGTCTGGCCCATCACCGCCGCGCTGTCGTCCACGATCCGCTCGGACAGAAAGCGCGGGTTGAAGTCGACGTCAGCGCCCATCGGGTGGTGGCCCATGTGCTCGACGCCGCCGACGAGCACGACGTCCGCCGCGCCCATAGCGATCTCGCCCGCGCCCGCTGTGATTGCCGTCAGCGCACCGGCGCACATGCGGTCGACGGCGAAGCCGGGAACGGTCTCCGGCAGTCCGGCGAGCAGCGCGACGTCCCGTCCGAGGGTCAGACCCTGGTCGCCGACCTGAGCAGTCGCGGCCATGACGACGTCGTCCACACGCTCGGGCGGGAGGCCAGGGTTACGGCGGAGCAGCTCGCGGGCGACCTTGACCGCCATGTCGTCGGCGCGCGTGCGCCAGAAGACACCCTTCTCGCCTGCGCGGCCGAACGCCGTGCGCACGCCGTCGACGAAGAAGACTTCCTGCAGCTCCCTTCCCACTGCGGCGGGAGCCTAGTTGCTGGCGACGAGCCCGACCGGGCAGGCGACGCCGGTGCCGCCGAGCCCGCAGTAGCCGCCCGGGTTCTTCGCGAGGTACTGCTGGTGGTAGTCCTCCGCGTAGTAGAACGGCGTCGCGTCGCCGATCTCGGTCGTGATCGCGCCGTACCCCCGAGCCGAGAGCTCGCCCTGATACATCTCGCGCGACGCCTCGGCGGCGGCGTGCTGCTCGGGGGAGTGGACGTGGATCAGCGAGCGGTACTGCGTACCGACGTCGTTACCCTGGCGCATGCCCTGCGTCGGGTCGTGGCCCTCCCAGAAGATCCGCAGCAGCTCCTCGTAGCTCGTTTTTCCCGGGTCGAAGACGGCAAGCACCACCTCGACGTGTCGGGTGCGGCCGGAGCAGACCTCCCTGTACGTGGGATCGGTCACGTCACCGCCCGCGTAGCCGGCGGCCGTCGTCCATACGCCCGGTGCTTGCCAGAACATCCGCTCTGCACCCCAGAAACAACCCATCCCGAAGACCGCGCGCTCGTACCCGTCGGGGAAGGGCGGCCGGAGGGGCGTTCCGAGGACGTAGTGACAGTCGGGTACAGGCACCGGCTCGTCGCGTCCCGGGAGGGCGTCCTCTGTGGGCAGGGCAGTCTGCTTGCGAAAGAGGCTCACGGTGTGTCACCCACAAGATTACGTGCGCAGTGAGGGCGGTCGGGTACATGAGGTCTCGCGGGTGAGCATCGTCGAGATGGAGCGAGAGCGGGCGAAGGCGCTCGTGTGAGTGTTCGGACTTGCAACGGTCGGCAACGAATCACCTCCACCGCCACCGGCGGTCGCAGGGCCGGGCGCTTCACGGGGCAGGGTGCGAGGGGTGGATTGAACCTCGATCTCACGAGAACGATCCCCGGCTTACCCGTTGCCACCTGCACTGCTCCGAACGTCACCTGGACAGCGCCGAGAACGCCCTAGATCGCACAAGGTCCCATTCCATCCGGTCTGCGCTCTCTCGACCGTCGTCACGGTGACAATGGCGGTTTCGGTCTACGATCCGCCGTCGTGACTGCCGGTCAGGAGAGCACGATCACACGCGGCTTCCTGTTCGCGGATCTCAGGGGCTACACCGACTTCGTGGAGCAGCGTGGCGCCGCCGCCGCGGCAGTGCTCCTGACGCAGTACCGCGCACTCGCCCGGGAAGCGATCGGACGCTTCGGCGGCGCGGAGATCAAGACCGAGGGCGACAGCTTCTACGTCGTCTTCGACTCCGTGAGCAGCGCAGTTCGCTGCGGCCTTGCGATCACGGCCGCCGCAGGCGCCGAAGCCGACGAACCGATCCGGGTCGGTGTCGGCATTCACGCGGGCGAGACGATCGAGGCCGACGGCGGGTTCGTCGGGTCACCCGTCAACATCGCCGCGCGAATCTGCGCCCAGGCCCGCCCGGGTGAGGTCCTCGTCAGCGAGACCGTCCGGGCTCTCACGACGACCGTTCTCCCGGTCCAGTTCAAGTCGCGCGGCCGCCGTCAGCTGAAGGGTATCGGCGAGCCGATCGAGCTCTTCGCGGTCGTGGAAGCAAGCGCCGGGGCTACCGCGTGGCCGTCGGCAAGTCGTCGGCGGCTGTCGCGCCGGGGGCGTGTCGCGCTGGCCGGGGGCGTGGCGATGGTCGTGGCCGGCGCCGCGGGTGTCGGTTGGTTTGCGTTGCAGCCGTCTACCGGGCTTCCGTCAGGACGCTGGACGATAGGCGTGCACGTACCGCTGAGTGGCAGTGCCCCATCCGACGGGATCGCGGTCCGCAACGCCGTGCAACTCGCTGTCGACCAGGCGAACGACGCCGGTCGCCTCGCCGGCGTGGAGCTGGTCTCGAAGGCGTACGACACGGGTGGTGACGACTTCGAGGATCCGGCCCGCGGAGCCGCTGCGGCAAAGGCGATGGCGGGCGATCCACGGACGATCGCAGCCGTCGGTCCGTTCACGTCCCCTGTGGCCGCCAGCACGATCCCGATCACGAACCGGGCCGGACTGCTCGAGTGCAGCCCGTCCAACTCGTATGCTGGCTTGACGAAGCCCGAGCGCGGCGCCCTCGAGTTCCGGGCGGCACATCCGAATCGCATCAACTACGTCCGACTCTCCCCGGTCGACGAAGTGCAAACGCGGGCGCTCGCGGCGTTCGTCACGCACGATCTCGACGCCGAGTCGGCTCTGGTCATCGCCGCTCCGGATTGGCAGGTAGACGCCACCAACTTCGTAAGAGCCTTCACCGCACTTGGTGGACAGGTCACTCGCGCGAAGCTGAAGGCCGGCACGAGCCCGGCCGCCGCCCTCGGGCCGTTGGACGACGCGTCCGCTCCCGACGTCGTCGTGTTCGCAGGCGATACCCTCTCCGGCGCACCGGAGGTTCGTCGGGCCATGCGCGAGGCGGGGCACGAGTCCACTCCCTTCGTCAGCTGGGACGGGCTTCTCGGCGGCTCGGGCGCGACGACAGGCTCGTACCTGCAACGGGCAGGCAAGGCGGCAGCCGGAACCTATGTCGCGAATCCCTCGATCGCACCGCCGAGAGCGGACTTCGTCGATGCCTATCGATCGGCCTTCGGCGAGGAACCGACCGACTACGCAGCCGCTGCCTATGCGTGCGCGCAGGTGATTCTCGCCTCGCTGGAGGCCATCGCCGCAGACGGCCCGGATGCGGAAGGGCTTAGGGAGGCTCTCCGCGCATATGCCGTTGATCCCGACCATCGATTCGAAACCATCATCGGTACGGTGGGCTTCGACGCCAACGGCGACTCGACGCAGCAGGTGGTGTCGTTCCTCCGCGTGGACCCTCAGGCGGCCGACGGAGCGGGCGACTGGGCTCTCATCAAGCAGCAGGACTTCGGCTCGTCCCAGTAATGACCGGCTGGGATGCGCATGTCGAGCGGGAAGTGGCGCGCTACGAGGACGGAGAGGCGCGACTCCCAGACCTCGCAGATCCCGACGATCGCCAGCGCCAGCTGACCCGGATGGGAAACGCCGCCGGTGGAGCGGGGCTGGCCATGTTGATGGACGGGCGGGCAGACGAGGCCGCGACGTGGTTCGCCCGAGCCGCCGAGCGCTACCGCGAGAGCTTCGCGAACGCACCGCCGGGTAGCTGGGGCCGCCCCATCGGCGCCATCAAGACGCGCGTGTTGGCCGGCGACTGGGCGGGAGCCGAGACGGACGCGCGGTGGGCGCTCGCGACCGGCTCGGCCGACGCCGAGTCCCCGATCGGCCGCTATGCCGCGTCCCTCGCCCTGCTCGTCCTCGGCCGGGACGAGGAGGCGCTGTCGGTCGCAGCGTCACTCCAGGCTCGCGAGGACTTTCCGCAGGACGTCGCCGACGCCCTGACGGCTCTGGCGTCCGGCGACACGAGCGGCTACGACGCGGCCACGCGCTTGGTACTGACATCGTTCGAAACGCGCGACGAGTACCTCGAGGACATCCCGGTCGCCGATACGGTGCTGGTGCTCCAGGCACTGGCCGCACGCCGCGGCATGTCCATCCCACTCGAGTCATCGCTGCTCCCGAGCTAGGCGGCCCGCCGGGCTACCGGGACGGGCACGAGTCCCCTTGCCCAGCCGGTCAGGAGGTAGACGGACGCGAGACCCGCCCACTCACTGTACGGCGCGAGCAGCTCTTCGGTCTCCCAGCCCTCGACGCGCCGTCCGCGCAAGGCGCCGAGGAGCTTCACAAGGCCCAGGTCGCCGACGAGGCCGTGATCCCAGCGGCCGAGGCCCTCGATCGACACGACTCCGAGCGACCACGGGCCGAGCCCGCGCTCGCGAAGCAGGCGGGCCGCGACGTCTCCGGATGGCACGTCGCGCAGCCGCTCGAGGTCGAGCGAGCGGCAGAGGCGCACGAGGGCCGCCCCGCGGCGGGCATGAAGGCCCAGGCTGCGCAGCTCGGCCGGCGCCATCGCGCCGAGCGCCTCCCGGGAAGGCGGCGCATGAAAGCGATCGAGGGACGGCGTCGCCCTGCGGATGATCCGGCGCTCGATCTGCCGTGCCTCCCGCGAGGTGATCAACTGGCCGCAAAACGCCCGCAGGAGCGCCTGGGCAACCGTCGCGACGCGCACAGGACGAAGCCCTGCAAGGTGGCTCGTCGAGCGGCCGAGCAGCGCGTCTGCCCGGAAGCGGCGGAGAAACTCCGAGTGATCGTCGTCGACCGCGAGGCAGAAGCGAAGCCGCTCCACGCCCTCGACAGTGGCGCCGGCGACGTGCACGCGGCCGTCCGGAGACTGGCGCGCGAAGGCGCGCTGGAGTTGGCCGTCTACTTCGAAGGTTGCGGAGAAGACGCCGTCGCGGAACGTCCTCGTCGCGTCGCCCGCGTGGCGTGCGGACAGCGACAGCAGGTACCGGCCGGCCGGCTTGACGATCGCTTCGACCACCCGTCCACCATAGACGTACCCTCTGCCGGTGTTCGGGCACGGAATGAGGACGACGTGGGACGACGCGGCGGCGTCCGACCGCGTCGACGATTTCGTCGGCGACCCGGCAACTGCGCGGGCCGAGCTCGAAGGCCTGTTCGGGCGGCTCGGCGCGGATCCGCGGAGTGGCGTCTGCGTCGAGGTCGGCTGCGGCCCGGGGCGAATGACAGGCGTGCTCGCCGAGCGCTTCAGCCGTGTCCTCGCCGTCGATGTCTCAGAGGGGATGCTCGAGCGCGCGCGCTCGGCGGTGACCGCGCCGAACGTCGACTTCCGCCTCGTTGCAGGCAACCGGCTCGAGACCGTCGAGGACGCGGTCGCGGACACGCTCGTCTGCTACCTCGTGCTGCAGCATCTGCCTGAGCGGCGGGTCGTGGCCCGGTACCTCGAAGAGTTCGCTCGCGTGCTCTCGCCGGAGGGCAGCGCGTTCGTGCAGCTGCCGGTGATGCAGGACGGCATCCGGCCTCGCCTGTGGCGCCTCGCCCGGCGCGTGGCCGTGCCGGTGTCGGGCATCTACCGCCGAGGCGTCACCGACCGGGCTGCGTACCGCGGCACGAGGCTCACTGAAGCGGAGCTCCAGGCCGGGCTCGCCGGCGCGCGCCTGCGCACGGCCGCGCGCGACGAGAGCCCCCAGTCGCCGTACCGCTACGCCCGCGAGGTGTTCCTGCGCCTGGAGCGCGCGGCGTGACGACACTCGTGCTCGTCCTCTACGGCGTCGCTCTCGCCGCTGCGGCGGTCGCCGTCTGGCGTCGCCCGATCGTCGCGCTCTACGCCTTCATCGTCGGGCTCGCGCTGCACAACCTCGTGCTGTCGCTGCTCTACGACGCTGGACTGCGCGGGTGGGAGATCGACGCCGTGCAGGTGTGGAAGGAGGCGCTGCTCGCAGTGGCCGTTGCCCGTGTGGCGACCGACGCGATCCGCGCACACAGGCTCGCGTTCCGGCCGCGCGTGGTCGACTGGCTTGCGCTCGCGTTCGCAGCGATCGTCTGCCTCTACGCGCTCGTCCCGCAGGACGTGCTGGACGGCGCGGCCGGGACGAAGGCGATTCTCTACGGCCTCCGTCATGGGCTCGTCCCGGTCGTCGCGTACTTC
>JBKJWA010000091.1:0-2624 GCA_046716705.1 Gaiellaceae bacterium | reverse complement strand
CAGAACGACGCGGCGGTCGCGGCGGGTCTGCTCGAGGCACAGGGGTACGGGGTCGTCCTCGCACCC
The DNA here is from genome assembly GCA_046716705.1 of Gaiellaceae bacterium. Taxonomy (GTDB): domain Bacteria; phylum Actinomycetota; class Thermoleophilia; order Gaiellales; family Gaiellaceae; genus PALSA-612. The sequence continues at coordinate 2,558 of JBKJWA010000091.1, read as the reverse complement.
GTGATCGAGGAGTGAGGATCGAGCCGGCCGGGCGGCTAGTAGGGGAGATCGCCGTCCCGGGTGACAAGTCGATCTCCCACCGCGCCGTCCTCGTGGCGGCGATCTGCGACGGTGACACGCGAATCGACGGCTTCGGCCGCTCGGCGGACACCGAGGCGACGATCGCTGCGGTACGGGCTCTCGGGGTCGAGGTGGGGGAGATCGATGCCGCCGCGCTAGTCGTTCACGGCGTCGGCCTCCGAGGGCTCGTCGAGCCCGAACGCGCGGTCGATTGCGCCAATGCTCGTCTCCGAGGCCCTAGGTGGCAACAGGGTGGTAACGAGACCGGCCGAGATCCACCGAGACGTGAGAGCTCGCGAAGTCTTCGTGAGACCGTTCTGAGCAGGCGGTTCCCAGACCAGCCGAGACCGACCGAGATCGCGGCCTTCAACTCATAATCCGTCGGTCCCTGGTTCGAGTCCAGGCGGGCCCATCAGCAAAGTCCCTGCAATGGAGCTCTTCAGCTCGGGGCAGACTCCGGAACACGGCCGGGGTGGTAACGAAAAGTGGGCACCTTCAGAGGACGATCGAACTCTTCGTCGGCCTTACCCTCCACGCCAATTACGACGGTGTCGTGTTGCCCATTCGACGTCGCGGAACGAAGCGGAATCCGCGTGGTTTCATGGTCACCTGTCTCGCGCCGACCGGAAAGGGCGTTGCGTGCCTACCTTGGCGAGAACCGAATGCAGCCCTGAGTCCGGCCACGCCGCTGGCTTCGCTGGCTAGACGGGAGGCACGAGGCGTCGCATCATGGCTGCAACACATGCCTCACGACCTGCCTTCCGGCACCGTCACCTTCCTCTTCACCGACGTCGAAGGCTCGACGAAGCTCCTCCACGAGCTCGGAGCGGACGGGTACGCCGATGCGCTCGCCGAGCACCGGCGTGTGATCCGCGAGGCGTGTGCGCGCCACGACGGCGTCGAGGTGGACACGCAGGGGGATGCGTTCTTCTACGCGTTTCCCACCGCCCCGGGCGCGCTTGCGACGGCGGAGGAGCTGACACGGGAGCTCGCATCTGGCCCGATCCAGGTACGCGTCGGCCTGCACACGGGAACGCCGCTGCTTACCGACGAGGGCTACGTGGGCGGGGACGTCCACCGCGCCGCCCGTATCGCCGCGGCCGGGCACGGCGGACAGGTGCTCGTGTCGTCCTCGACGGCACCGCTCGTCGACATCGAGCTGCTCGACCTCGGCGAGCACCGCTTCAAGGACCTCTCCGCTTCCGAGCGCGTCTACCAGCTGGGAGCCGGCGAGTTTCCGGCGCTCAAGTCGCTCTTCCGGACGAACCTGCCGGTTCCGTCGACGACGTTCCTCGGTCGGGAGGAGGAGCTCGCCGAGGTCATAGAGCTGCTGTCTCGCGACGACGTTCGCCTCCTCACGCTCACCGGCCCCGGTGGTACGGGCAAGACCCGGCTTGCGATCCAGGCGGCCGCGGAGGCGAGCGACCGCTTCCCGGACGGAGTGTGGTGGGTGCCGCTGGCACCGTTGCGCGACTCCGGACTGGTGTTGTCCAGCGTCGCGCAGGAGCTCGAGGTGAGCGAACAGCCGGGCCGCGAGCTCGCGGACACCCTCGCACGCCAGCTGGGCGGGAAGCAGCTGGTGGTTCTGCTCGACAATCTCGAGCACCTGCTGCCGGAGGCGGCGTACGCCGCCTCTGCGCTGCGTGACATGGACGGGCCTCTGGTGCTCGTCACGAGCAGGGAGCGGCTAGGCATCCAGGGGGAACAGGCCTACCCAGTGCCGCCACTCGCCGAGCGTGACGGGGTCGAGCTGTTCACGGCACGCGCGCGCGCCGTCGAGCCGTCGTTTACGCCTACCGAGGCGGTAGCGGAGCTGTGCGCGCGGCTGGACGAGTTGCCGCTCGCGCTCGAGCTGGCGGCCGCGCGCACCGCCCTGTTTTCGCCCGACCAGCTGCTCGAGCGCCTCTCGCAGCGGCTCGACCTGCTCAAGGCCGGCCGTGACGCCGATCCCCGCCAGCAGACCCTGCGGGCGACGATTGAGTGGTCGCACGACCTACTCACGTCCGACGAGCAGAAGCTCTTCCGCCGCCTGTCGGTCTTTACCGGCGGCTGCACCTATGAGGCTGCCGAGGACGTCGCGGGCGCGGACCCGGACACCCTGCAGTCCCTCCTCGGCAAGAACCTGCTCCGGCGCCGCGACACGGACGCCGGGCCCCGCTACTGGATGCTGGAGACGATTCGCGAGTACGCAGTCGAGCGACTCGAGGATGCGGTGGAAGGGAGCGAACTGAAAGAGATGCACGCGGAGTACTTCCGCACCCTCGCCGACAAGGCTGCCTCGGCCCAGCGGAGCCCCGATCAGGTCATCTGGCTTACGCGGCTCGAGGAGGAGTACGACAACCTCCGCGTGGCACTGACGACGCTGCGCGACTTCGGCACGACTGAGGACGAGGGCCGACTTGCCCTGGCCCTGTCAGAGTTTTGGTTTGCCCACGGTCGCGTGCGCGAGGCACGAGCCGTGCTAGGACGGCTCGTCGCGATCCGCGAGGAGCTGCCGG
>JBKJWA010000090.1:0-4597 GCA_046716705.1 Gaiellaceae bacterium | reverse complement strand
GCGCCGACGAGGAAGCCGATCGCCGTCCCCCAGCCGAGCTCGCTGTAGAAGCCGAGGACGAGGAACGGGATGAGCGCGACGATGGCAATCGTCGTGTACTGCTTGCGGAGATAGGCGGCGGCGCCCTCCTGGATGGCGCGCGCGATCTCCTGCATGCGCTCCGACCCGGCGGGCTGCTTCATCAGCCAGTACGTGAGGTAGAGCCCGTAGAGGATCGCGACGCCCGCGCAGACGAGCGCGAACATCACCGCGTGGTCGATGAAGAAGCTTGCTACGAGCACTCGCCCTCCCTCACAAAGTCAGCGCCGGATGGCTCCAGCGCGCCGGAATGTCTATCACGAACTCGAGGAGCCTAACGAACTCAGGCTTTGACTTGCACGCGCTTCGTCTGCGTGGTCGGTCGACCGTTCGTCTTCAGGACGATCGTGTGAACGTCGCCGCCGGCGTGCCCTTCGGCGCCTTCACCGGAATCGTGATCACCGTCACCTTGCCCTAACGCATGCTCGGGACGAGCGTCTCCTCGACCTGCTCGGCGTAGATCTCCTCGAGCGTGGCGCCATCGTCGTGCCTCAGGATCTGGCGCTCGGCCGCGTTCGCCGCCGGCACCTTGAGGTACGGCGTCACGCCGAGCTCGTCAGCCACGGGGAGCATCCAGGCGACGAGATCCTCCAGGGCGGCGCGGGCCGGACGAACTTGCAGCGTCGCGAGATCGATGAGCTCACCCGAGAGCCCATTACGGATCGCCCGCCAGAAGTTCTCCTCGATCATCCGGTGCGGGTGGTCGGGCAGCGGCTCGCCCTCGTCGACGGCTCGGGCTATGCGAGCCGTCAGCGCGTACGCGAAGGCTGCGAGCGACTGCGCCTCCTCGACACGCGGCTGCCCGTCGCAGATGCGAATCTCGATCGTCGGGTACGCGAGGTGAGGTCGCACGCTCCACCAGAGCTGCGTGTGCTCGTCGATCGACCCCGTCTCATACAGCGTGCCCACGTACTCCTCGAATCCTGCCCAGCCGTCGTAGGGATCGGGAACGCCGCACCGCGGGAACAGCCTCGTGAAGATCTGCGTGCGGGCCGAGTGGAGACCCGTGTTCACAGCCTCCACGAACGGCGAGGAGGCGGAGAGCGCGAGCAGCTCGGGGAGATAGCCGCGCAACGCGTTGTTGACGGCGATCGCACGATCCGCTCCCCGGATACCGACGTGGACGTGGAGGCCGAACGAGTTGTTTCGCCAGACGACGTAGCGGAGGATCTCGTCGTTTCGCCGGTAGTGAGGGGTGTCGATGATGCGCTGGTCCTGCCACGGGCTCCACGGATGCGTGCCGGTAGCGCCCAGCCGTACGTCGTGCGCGTCGGCCAGCTCGAACAGCTGCTGCCGCCGCTCGACGACTCGGGCCGCCGCTTCAGCGAATGTCTCGCAGCGGCCGGTGCGCACCTCGACCTCCGACGAGATGAGCTCGCCCACGAGGTGCTCCTCGAGCAACGTGCCCTTCGCCGCAGCCTTGAGCTCCTCGAAATGTTCCGCGAGCGCGAGCGTCTCGGGATCGAGGAGCGCGAACTCCTCCTCGACGGCGAGCGTGAAGTCCGTGCCCTCTTCGAACGCCTCGCGGGCGTTCGCGAGCAACTCCCGCCAAGGCGTTTTCTGCGCTTCACCCATTGAAGCGAGAAGGCTACGCGAACGGTTCGAGCAGGCGCTGCGCGACGCTCTCCCACGACCAGCGCTCGACCGCTACCCGCCGCGCGGCAGCTCCGAGCTCTCGCCGATCATCGGCAGGCAGCGCGAGGAGGTCGTGGAGCTTCTCCTGGAGCTCCACGGAGTCGCCCTGCGCGAACGAGGCGAGCTCGCGGTGCCGCTCCCCGTAGGCGGCCCCGAGGTTCTCCGCGACCTCTGCTAGCCCCGAGTGGCGAGCGACGATCGGCGGACATCCCGAGGCAGCCGCCTCCGCCGCCACCATGCCGAACGCCTCGGGGAAGATCGACGGCACGACGACGGCGTCGGCGAGCGGGATGAGGTGGACGAGATGGCGGTGCTCGAGCGGCCCCGTGAACAGGGTGCGGGGCGGAGCGACCTGCTCGAGCCGCTCACGATAGTCGCCGAAGCCCACGACGATCGCCTTGGAGTCGAGCCCGTGCATCGCCTCGAGCAACAGGTGGACGCCCTTGTTGTAGAGGAGCTTCCCGAAGTAGAGAACGATCGGCTTGTCGCCTTCGAGGAAGCGCTCGAGCCGGGCGGCATTGCCTTCGTCCGGCAGCCTCTCGTTCGCGTTGCCAGGGTTGGGCGGGTCGCGGCGGCACTCGTCGAGCAACTCCCGCAGCGCCTCCTCGCGGAGCTGCGGGACGAACTCCTCCACGTCGACCCCAGGCGGGACCTCGCAGACGCCCTCGACCGGCCCGACGACGTCCTCGAGCACCTCCCGGATATGGCCCGAGCCGACGAAGACCGTGTCCGCAGGGGCAAGGGCGGCGCGGGCCGCCTCGGCGAGCTCCGAGCGGCCGCGGATCGAGTATTCGAGCTCGGAGCCGTGCGCCTTGACCGCGAACCGTGCACCGGTCGCCGCGCCGACCGCGCCTCCGGGCAGCACGTGGTTCGTGAAGACGAGGTCCGCCGGCAGGTGCTCGAAGAGCGCGGCGGCGTTTGCCGCCACGTAGCGGCGGCGCTCGTCGGCGGTCAACTCCTGGAGCAACCGCGGCTCGAGACCCTCGTACGCGTCGAGCACGAACACGGGCAGCAGCCGGCCCGGAAGCTCGGGACGGACGACGGTCGCGCCGGCGAGGTCGAACCGCTCGGGCTCCGGCTCCTGGCAGAACACCGTGACGTCGTGTCCAGCCTCGCTCCAGGCCCGCGCGATCGCCTGCGTGTAGACGTTCGAGCCGGTGCCCGAGAGCAAATAGCCGTGCCAGAGAAGAATCTTCACTCGATCGAAGGAGCATTCTCCCCCGCGCAGGTGAGCGCGCGCGAGTCCCGGGTTGCCGAAGCTCTCAGCAGTCGCACAAGTCTCCTCGTCCGTGGGTCGCGGGCGAGGAGGGCTCAGGCCGGCCGGGGGCCCTCACCGCCTCCGGCCGAGCCCCTTACGCCAAATGGAAGTACAGGGCGTGGAGCAGCTCGACCGCGGGGTTCGACGTGTGCACCTGTACGTCCGCGGGCACGTCCAGCAGCGCCTCCGAGTAGTTGAAGATGATCTTCACGTCGGCGCTCACGAGCTCGTCGGTCGCCTCCTGGGCCGCGTCCGCGGGAACCGCGATCACGCCGACGACGATGCTCTTCTCGCGCACGACGTCACCGAGCATCGATGCGTCGAGCACCTTGGCCGAGCCGATGTCGCGGCCGACGAGCTCGGGGTCCTTGTCGAAGACGGCGGCGATGTTGATGCCGTGCTCGGCGAAGATCGGCGAGCTCGCAATCGCCTGGCCGAGCCGGCCGGCGCCCACGAGCGCGATATTGTGCTGACCCTGGGTACGAAGGATCTTCCGGATCTCGGCCAGCAATCCGTCGACCGAGTAGCCGACGCCTCGCTTGCCGAACTTCCCGAACGCGGAGAGGTCGCGGCGGATCTGGGTCGCGTTGATGTTCGTGTAGTCGGACATCTCCTGCGAGGAGATCCGCTCCTTGCCCATCTTTCTCGCCTGCGTGAGCACCTGGAGGTACCGGCTGAGGCGCGCGGCCACGCCCACGGCGACCCGCTCCGACACGCGCTCAACTTGTATCGAGGTTTGTGACACCACGCGGCCATTCTGCCACCCATGTCCTTGCGGTGCGGCAGTTAGAGCAGCTAGTGGTTCGTGCCGGAGTTTGTGCGGGCCAAGCGGCGCCGAAACGCGGCTTCGTCCACGAAGTACACGAACGCGCGCTCGCCGTCGATCTCCACGACCGGCAACCACTCGCGGTGACTCGCTTCCAGCTCGGCGTCGCCGGCGATGTCGATCTCGCCGAGCTCGAAATCCGTGTCCTTACGGACGGCGACGAGCGTCTCCCGCGCGCGCTCGCAGAGGTGACAGCCCGGGGCGTGGTAGAGGATGACGCGCGCCGCTACGGGTAGAGACCTCTCGTGGTCGTGGCCTCGGCGACGCGCATGACGGCGAGCCCGTAGGCGGCCATGCGCATGCTCGTCTTCCGCCGCGCACGCATGTCCCAGGTCTCGTGGAAGGCCTTCTTGACGATGTCGTGGAGGTTCGAGTTCACCTCATCCTCCTTCCAGAAGTACTCCTGGAGCCCCTGGACCCATTCGAAATACGAGACGACGACGCCGCCGGCGTTCGCCAGCACGTCCGGCAGGATGAGAACGCCACGGTCCTCGAGGATGTCGTCGGCGGCCGGGGTAGTCGGGCCGTTCGCACCCTCGACGATGATCGACGCCTTGATCTTGTCCGCGTTGTCGGCGGTGATCACCTGCTCGAGCGCACTCGGGGCGAGAATGTCGCAGTCGAGGAGGAGCAGTTCCTCGTTCGTCAACGCCTCTGTCCCTTTCAATCCAGTGAGCGAGCCCGTCTCTTCCTTGTACGCGATCGCGGCGGGGACGTCGATGCCCTCTGCGTTGTGGACGCCGCCCGACGAGTCGGACATCGCGATCACCTTGGCGCCGTGCTGATGGACGAAGAGCGCG
>JBKJWA010000089.1:0-2869 GCA_046716705.1 Gaiellaceae bacterium | reverse complement strand
GAGCCGACGGCCGGCGTCGATGTCGACGCGCAGGAGTCGCTCGCGTCACTGCTCGCGGAGCTGCACGACGAGCTCGACACGTCCATCCTCTTCGTCTCCCACGAGTTCGGCGCCGTGGAGCACTACGTCGAGCGGCTGGTGCTCGTGCGGGGAGCGATCGTCTACGACGGCCCGCCCTCGGGCCTCCCCGGCGAGTGGCACGACCCGTCCCATGTCCATCCTTGACGCCGAGTTCATGCGGCTCGCGTTCGCCGCGGGCGCGATCGTCGGCGTGCTCGCGCCGGCCGTCGGCTTCTTCCTCGTACAGCGAGGGATGAGCCTGATCGGGGACGGCATCGGGCATGTCGCGTTCGCCGGCGTCGCGCTCGGCTATCTGCTCGGCATCTCGCCCGTGGGCACGGCGCTCGTCGCGTCGGTGCTCGGCGCCGTAGCGATCGAGTGGCTACGCTCCCGGCGGCAGGCTGCCGGCGACCAGGCGCTCGCGCTGCTCTTCTACACGGGCATCGCGGCGGGCGTCGTCCTGATCTCGGCCGCAGGCGCCCTGAACGCAAGCCTCTTCGCGTTCCTCTTCGGCTCCATCCTCACCGTGACGGGCGGCGACGTCGTGCTCGTGGCCGTGATCGGTACGGTGACGCTGGGGACGATCGCGGTGCTCTATCGCGCGCTGGTCGCGGTCGCGCTCGACGAAGAAGGGGCGCGCGTGAGCGGCGTTCCGGTGGGCGCGCTCAACGTCACGCTGGCGGCGCTGGCCGGCGTGACCGTCGCCGTCTCGATGCGCATCGTCGGCATCCTGCTCGTCGCGGCGCTCATGGTGCTGCCCGTGATCGCGGCCGGCGGGATCGCCTGGAGCGTGCGCTCGACGATCTTCATCGCGATGGGCATCGGCCTCGGCTCTGCAGTGATCGGCCTGACGATTGCGTACTACGCGAACCTCGCGCCGGGCGGGACGATCGTCCTCACGGCCGCGGGCGCCGCCGTCCTTGCCACCGCCGTTCGTCGGTAGAGAACGAGTAGGCGGCAGGGCCCGCCCCTCCGCAGGCCCTGCGCAGCCCGTCGAGCTATGCCGCCAGGGGCGTTGCCGCTGTCTCGGCGAGAACCTCGCCGGTGACGACCGCCGGGCCGGACTGGATGAAGTCGAGCGCGTGCTCCTCGACCCACTCCGACGCGCGGGAGGTGGACTCTTCGACGCCCGCCTTGTCCTCGCAGATCGTGATCGAGTTCGCCACGCCATCCCCCGCGGCGACGACGTAGTACGCGACGAAGCCGGGGACGCTCTCGACGATGGGCAGGAAGCCCTCCTTGACGAGCTCCGACAACTCCTCGAGGTCTGTAACTCCGTAGGTGCGAATCGCTGCGAACATCAGCTCTCTCCTTTCTCGAGCAGCCGCTCGAGCAGCGACTCCTCGAGGTCGTCCAGCCAGAAGTTGTCCTTGACGACGTAGAGCACCCGAACGAGCGCGTCCCTCTCCGCCTCGCCGAGGACGAGTGCGACGAGCCTCTCCGGCTCGAGGGTCTCGATTGCCGCCATCGGCGAAACCGTGCCTCTGGCGCTCAGTCCGTGGGTAGCGGACCGGTTGCCGACCGGCGAAGATCTAGGTTGATGGCGATGGACCCTGCCTCGGTTGCCGCGCGCGCGCGGACGGAGAACTTTCCCGTTGCGTCGCTGCTCTTCCCGCGCGAGCACCGGCCGCACCTGCGTGCGATCTACGGCTTCGCGCGGCTGGTCGACATCCTCGGCGACGAGTGGGAGGGCGATCGGCTTCGAGCGTTAGCCGCGCTCGAGGCGGAGCTCGACGCCTGCTACGGCGAAGGAAAGCCCGAGTGGCCGGTCATGCAGGAGCTGAAGCCGACGATCGATGCATGCGGCCTGCCGAGGGAGCCGTTCGCGCGGCTGATCGAGGCGAACCGGATGGACCAGCGGATCTTGGAGTACGAGACGTGGGACGACCTGCGGGAGTACTGCCGGCACTCCGCCGACCCCGTCGGACGGCTCGTGCTCGGCGTCATCGGGCGCGCGGACGACGCAGAGCTCGCCGTGTGGTCGGACGACGTGTGCACCGGCCTCCAGCTCGTGAACTTCCTCCAGGACGTCCCTCGCGATCTCGCCCTCGGCCGGGTCTACCTGCCCGCGGAGGATCGGCGGCGCTTCGGCGCCACGGTGCTCGACCGGCCGAACGAGCCGCTGACCGAGCTGCTTCGGTTCGAGGCGGATCGAGCGGCCGGGCTGCTGGCGGCGGGCGAGCGGCTGCGCGCGTCCATCGGCGGGCGCACCGGCAAGACGGTCGGGCTCTTTGCCCGTGGCGGCCTGGCGGCGCTCGACGCTCTTCGCGATGCGCAATGGGACATCTTCAACGGGCGGCCGCGGCCGTCGCGGCTGCGTCTGGCCCGCGCCGCCGCCTCCTCGCTCATCCGATGACGACTGTCGACGCGGCCTACACCGAGGTTGAGCGCCTGACACGGGCGAGGGCGCGGAACTTCGCCTACGGGATCATGCTGCTGCCGAAGCCGAAGCGCCGGGCGATCGCGGCGATCTACGCGTTCGCGCGCGAGGTCGACGACGTCGCGGACGACCCGGATCTCGATGACGCGGCAAAGCGTGAGCGACTCGAGGAGCTGCGGGCTGGGGTCGCTGGCGGTGCGGGAACGACTGCAATGTTCGTCGCGCTCGCCGACACGCGCCGGCGGTATCCGATCCCGGGCGAGGCGCTCCACGACCTCATCGACGGGGGCCTCCAGGACACCGAGCAGGCGCGGTACGCGACGTTCGAGGAGCTTCAGCGGTACTGCCGGCGGGTCGCCGGTGCGGTCGGCGTTGCCTGCGTCGCGGTCTACGGCGCCGCCCAGGAGCGACAGCGCGCTGAGACAATCG
>JBKJWA010000088.1:0-10292 GCA_046716705.1 Gaiellaceae bacterium | reverse complement strand
GGTCTGGCCCTGGTGGAGCAGGCCGAGCAGCACGCCCGCCGCCGCGGCCAGCCCCGACGCGAAGAGCAGCGCGTGCCCGCCGTCCAGCTCTCCCAGTGCCGTCTCCGCAGCGACGCCCGTCGGATGGCCGTCGCGGATGTAGGAGAACTCACCGGGTTGCCCGTCGGCGTACGACCAGATTGTCGAGCGGTCGATTGCCGTCCAGGGATCCACGTTTGAGACTATAGGCCGATGGCGGCCCAGCCCGACTCGACCGAGGCGAAGCTCGCGCGGCTCGGCGAGCTGCGCGAGGAAGCCCTTCATCAGGGCGCCGAGAAGGCCGTCGAGCGCCAGCGCTCGCAGGGGAAGCTGCTCGCACGGGAGCGCCTCGAGAAGCTCCTCGACCCAGGCTCGTTCGTCGAGCTCGACCGCTACGTCCGCCACCGCGAAGTCGAGTTCGACATGCGCGAGCGGCGCCCGTGGGGAGACGCCGTCGTCACGGGCCACGGCAGGATCCTCGGCCGCAAGGTCTTCGTCTTCTCCCAGGACTTCACGGTCTTCGGCGGCAGCCTCTCGGAGGTGTTCGCGGAGAAGATCTGCAAGGTCATGGACCTCGCGGTGAAGTACGGCTGCCCGGTGATCGGGATCAACGACTCCGGCGGCGCGCGGATCCAGGAAGGAGTCGTCTCGCTCGCCGGCTACGCGGAGATCTTCTGGCGGAATGTCCAGTCTTCCGGCGTCGTGCCGCAGATCAGCCTCGTCATGGGTCCCTGCGCCGGCGGCGCCGTGTACTCGCCCGCCATCACCGACTTCGTGCTCATGGTCGAGGGGTCCTCGTACATGTTCATCACCGGCCCCGACGTCGTGAAGACGGTAACGGGCGAGGAGGTGACGTTCGAAGAGCTCGGCGGAGCGGCGACGCACGCGGCGAAGTCGGGCGTCGCGCACTTCATCAGTCCGGACGAGGAGGCGTGCCTCGAGGACGCGCGGTACCTCCTCTCGTTCCTGCCGCAGAACAACCTCGAGGCGCCGCCCTTTGCCGAGCCGTCGGATCCTCGCGATCGCGAGGCCGCCGAGCTCGACGCGCTCGTGCCCGACGATCCGTCGAAGCCCTACGACATCAAGCACGCGATCGAGCTCGTCGTGGACGACGGCGACGTGCTCGAGGTGCACCAGCGGTATGCGGAGAACATCGTGTGCTGCCTCGCGCGACTGGGCGGCCACGTGGTCGGCATCATCGGTAACCAGCCGCGCTCGCTGGCCGGTGTGCTCGACATCGACTCGTCGGTGAAGGCGGCGCGCTTCGTGCGCACGTGTGACGCGTTCAACATCCCGCTCGTGACGTTCGTCGATGTTCCCGGGTTCCTGCCGGGGACGGATCAGGAGTGGCGCGGGATCATCCGGCACGGCGCGAAGCTGCTCTACGCGTACGCGGAGGCGACCGTGCCGAAGCTCGCGGTGATCACGCGGAAGGCTTACGGGGGCGCCTACGACGTCATGAGCTCGAAGCACATCCGGGGGGACTTCAACTTCGCCTGGCCGACGGCAGAGGTCGCGGTGATGGGGCCGGAGGGCGCCGTGAACATCGTCTTTCGCAACGAGCTCGGCGGGGAGGGTTCGGACGCGAGGCGAAGCGAGCTCATCGCCGACTACCGCGAGCGGTTCGCCAACCCGTATGTCGCCGCCGAGCGCGGGTACGTGGACGACGTCATCGAGCCGCGGAGGACACGCCCGGTGCTCATCGACGCGCTCGAGACGGCGCTGTCGAAGCGCGAACCCCGTCCCAAGCGGAAGCACGGGAACATTCCCCTGTGACAACACGCCGCCCGCTCGAGATCACGCCGGAGCCGTCGCCCGACGAGCGTGCCGCGATCGAGGCGGCGATGGCGGAGGTGCAGGCCGGGAGCCGTGAGACCGCGGGGGCGTGGTGGCGTGCCGGGCTGCTCGACGCCGTTGAGGGCGACGACGAGCCCTAGGACGTCGCGGGCCCTCTGAGGAGGCGCGGCGCGGCCCGGGCGTAGTCGAGCCCTGAGACGAGGGTGAAGACGAGTGCCACGAGCAGCGCCCACCATGCGATGTCGTCCCTCCACGCGCCGGCCGCGGCGAAGCCACCGATCGCGGCCGCGACAGCCTGCGCCCACGTCTTCAGTTTCCCGAGATCCCTCGCGGGGATGACGACGCCGCGCTCGATGGCCGCCAGGCGGAGGCCCGAGACCAGGAGCTCGCGGGCAACGATCAGCGCCACCATCCAGGCGGGAAACGTGCCCGTTCCGACGACCATGATGAGCATGGCGAGGACGAGGACCTTGTCGGCCACGGGATCGAGCACCGAACCGAGCGCCGACGCCTGCCCCTGGCGCCGGGCAAGCCAGCCGTCTACCTGATCGGTGGCCATGGCCGCGACGAAGACGGCGGTCGCCCAGTAGAGGTGATTCTCGAAGTTCCACTCGAATAGCACGACGACGAGCGCCACGGAGGCGGCGCGCGCGATCGTCAGCTGGTCCGCAAGCGGCATCTCTCGGAGAGAATAAGCGCGTGGCCCCGTTCTCTCGCGTACTCGTTGCAAATCGGGGAGAGATCGCCGTACGCATCTTCCGCACCCTCCGCGAGCTCGGCGTCGAGACGGTGGCGGTCTACTCCGAGGCGGACAGAGGCGCTCTCCACACGCGCGTTGCCGACGAAGCGTTCCTCATCGGTCCTCCGCCGCCCGCCGAAAGCTACCTCGTCGCCGAGCGGCTGCTCGAGACGGCACGGCGCGCGGGCGCGGAGGCGATTCATCCCGGCTACGGGTTCCTCGCGGAGAACGCGTCGTTCGCGCGGGCCGTCGAACAGGCGGGCATCGTCTGGATCGGTCCTCCCCCGGAGGCGATCGAGCTGATGGGGACGAAGACCGCGGCGCGGGCGGCCATGCAGGCGGCAGGCGTCCCGGTCGTGCCGGGGACGGTCGACCCTGTCGAGAGCGCCGAAGCGGCGATCCGCATCGGCGACGACATCGGCTGGCCGATCGCGCTGAAGGCCGCGGCCGGCGGCGGCGGCAAGGGCCTGAAGGTCGTGTCGGGCCCCGCTGACGCGGCCGCCGCCTTCGAGTCCGCGCAGCGCGAGGGGCAGGCGTACTTCGCCGACCCGACGGTGTACGTCGAGCGGTACCTCGAGGATCCGCGACACGTCGAGGTCCAGGTGCTCGCGGATGCGCACCGAAATGTCATTCACCTCGGCGAGCGCGAGTGCACGATCCAGCGGCGTCACCAGAAGCTCGTCGAAGAGACGCCGTCACCGGCTGTCGACGACGCGCTTCGTGCGCGCATCGGGGCGATCGCCGTCGATGCGGCGCGAGCCGCGGGGTATCGATCGGCCGGGACCATCGAGGGCCTCCTGTCGCAGGACGGCGAGTACTACTTCCTCGAGATGAACACTCGCATCCAGGTCGAGCACACCGTGACCGAGCTCGTCACCGGCCTCGACCTCGTCCGCGAGCAGGTGCTCATCGCAGCCGGTGAGCACCTGCCGCTCCGGCAGGAGGACGTCTCGCTACGTGGCCACGCGATCGAGTGCCGCATCAATGCCGAGGACCCCTCGACGGGCTTCCTGCCTGCTCCCGGGCGGATCACGAGCTATCGCGAGCCGGCGGGCCCGGGCGTGCGTGTGGACTCGGGTGTCGAGGCGGGGAGCGAGGTGGCGCCGTTCTACGACCCGCTGCTCGCGAAGCTCGTCGTGCACGGGATCGACCGCGAGCACGCGCGCAGGCGCATGCTTCGCGCGCTCGACGAATACGAGATCGGCGGAGTCGAGACGCTGCTCGGCTTCCATCGTGCGCTCCTCACTGAGCCGTGCTTCGTGGAGGCAGGCACGTGTGCGGGGATCGTCGAGTCCGAGGAGCTGGCGAAAAAGGCGACTGAGTTGTCTCATCGGACAACGATCGTAACGGGTTCGCCGGACGGCGCACTTCGAGCGGCCGTCGTTCCGGTGGAGCTGGACGGGCGGCGGTTCGAGGTCCGAGTGGTGACCCCGGAGCCTCCACACGCCGCGCTCGCACGCGCGAAGCGGGATCGCCGGCCGGGCCACGGCCTCGGCGGCGGCGCGCCCGACGCCATCGTCAGCCCCATGCAAGGCACCGTTCTCCAGGTCCGCGTTGCCGAGGGGGACGAGGTGGCTGCGGGCGACGTCGTCTGCATCGTCGAGGCGATGAAGATGGAGAACGAGATCGCCGCCCATCGGCAGGGGACCGTCACGGCGCTGTCGGTGGAGGCTGGAGAGCCGGTGACGCTCGGTCAGGTGATCTGCGTCGTAGAGAGTGGCGAGAATGGCTCCGCCTAGGCGTTTCTGCTCCGACGTCTCGAGGGAGCACGGCGAGCCACTGGCGGCCACGGCGAGCCGCGTCGACCGCTGGATCCTCATCGAGCACCATGGCGCGTGGGGCAAGGACGCGGTCGACGCGAGCGGGCTCCCGGCCGAGATCAAGATGCATCTCGCGGAGCGCGCGGCCACCCTCCGACCCGCGAAGGTGCTCTTCATCCGCCGCCGCGAGCGAAGGACTGCGGACGGCATCCATGTCTACTGGGGAAGCTCGGCGCCGCGAGGCGCGTGGCTGTCGTCGGCCGTTGTTGACGGCTACGAGGAGCTGCTCGACCTGGATTTCGCGGAGCCCGGCGACATGCCGACCCACCCGCTGGTGCTCGTGTGCACGCACGGGAAGCACGACGCCTGCTGCGCGAAGCACGGACTACCGGTGTACGAGGCGATGCGAGACCTCGTCGACGAGGGGTGGCTCTGGCAGTGCTCGCATATAGGCGGCGACCGGTTCGCGGGCAACGTCGTCTGCCTGCCCGAAGGCGTGTACTACGGACGCGTGAGTCCCGGAGACGCGTTGGCGCTGATCGAGGATCATCTCGCCGGACGGCTCCAGCTCGACTTCTATCGCGGGCGCTCCTGCTATTCCTTTCGCGTGCAGGCCGCCGAGCGCGCTGTCCGCGCGGCATCGGGCGCCGTTGGCCTAGACGAGCTCGAGCTTCGCTCGACGTCGCCTATCGTCTTCAGGGCCGGCAGGACGGACTACGAGGTCGAGGTCGCCGTGGAGCAGGGCGACCTCGCCCAGCTGACGTGCAACGCCGCCGGCCTCAGCCGTCCGCGGCGCTACGTCGCACGAATCCTTCGCGAATCAGCCGTCTGAGCAGGACGAGGCGGCTCTCGGAGTCGAGCTCACCGGGTAGCTCCCTAGCCCTGAACGGGCCATCCGCCTCGGCGACGGCGCGCAGCGCCGCGAAGGCGCGCTTGGGCACGCGAATGCGCTTGCCTTCGAAGACGAGGGCGCCGTCTTCGAGCTCGGACAGCACCGTCGGCCGCCGCTCGAGCGGGGTCTCGATGGACAGGGCATCGGAGGCGCGAAGCTCGGAGAGCGCGTCTTCGAGCACCGGGCGTCGCGTGCGTACGAGCTTGGAGCGCCTGCGGCGGATGACGTCCGCGGGCTCGAGCCTCGCCTCGAGCAGGCTGAGCAGATCGGCAGTAGCCACGCCGTCTTCCGGCACGGAGCGCCTGAGCTCGAGCTCGTCCCCGCACGCGTCCAGTGCGGCGCGCAGCGCATCCAGCCAGGTGTAGACGTTGACGCCGATCGTGAGGTGGAGCGAGTCCTCGTCGGAGGTCAGCGCCTCGTGCAGCCACCCGCGAGGCATGTAGAGCGTGTCTCCCGGCTCGAGCACGAGCTCGAGCACGGGCTTTCCGGGCTCACCGAGCTCCGGGCGATAGCGCTGGTTGCGCAGCGGCAGCTCGAGCGCCGGCTCGTAGACGAGCCACCGCTTCCGGCCCGCGACCTGCAGGCAGAACACGTCGTGGGTGTCGTGGTGAACAGGCAGCCCCTGTGAGCCGCGCGGCGTGAAGTACGCATTCGCCTGGACTGGCTCCCCGAGCTCGAGCTCGAGCAGCCTGCAGAACGAGGCCAGCGGCGGATGCGTGTGGTGGAGGGCCTGGAGGACGATCGTCGCGCCCTCGGCAAACGCCGTGACCGCGCTCCGAACGTCGATCGTGCCCGTGAACGGCACGGGCCGCCAGGGCAGGTCGGTCGCGTAGTCGCCGAGGTTCAGCCGCTCACCTGCCTTGACGAGCCGGAACGCGGGATGGCGCAGCCCGCCCGAGCAGAGCATTCGCTCGAGCTCCGCAAGCGAGAGGAGATCGTCGAACCGCCCGGGCTGTGCCCGGGGTACGTATAGAGGCTCCTTCCTGAGCCCGCCGTCGAGGAACGCGGCCTCGACGACGGGCTCGATGCAGCGCGCGAGCGCGCCGGTGTGCCTACGGGTGTTCGTTACGACGGGTCGTCGGTCTCGGCGTCGGAGTCGGTGTCGTCCGTGTCGACATCGGTGTCGTCGGTGTCGGCGTCGCCCGTGTCGGCGTCGCCGGTCTCCGTGACTGGCGTGGTCTCGATCTCGTCCTCGCTCAGTGGCTCGCGTGGGTCGTCCATCTTCCCTCCTCGTCGTCGGTGGTCCGAGTCTAGTAGGAAGGCTCTATACCCGCAGTGCGCCGGCGGCGAACGCGTAGACTCGCGCCCGCGATGGACCTCTACGAGCACCAGGGGAAGGAGCTCTTTCGCCGCTTCGGCATCCCCGTCTCCGACGGGCGCGTTGCGAAGACGGCGGGCGAAGCGCGGCAGGCGGCAGAGGAGCTCGGCGACCAGGTCGTCGTCAAGGCGCAGGTGCTGACGGGCGGGCGCGGCAAGGCGGGCGGCATCAAGCTCGCCGGGACGCCCGCAGAGGCCGAGGGCTATGCGGAGGCGATCCTCGGCATGGACATCGGCGGCCATGTCGTGGGCCGGCTCTGGATCGAGCAGGCGTCCGACATCGTGCGTGAGTACTACCTGTCGCTGACCTTCGACCGGGGCGCCAAGCAGCCGCTCTTCATCTTCACCACCGAGGGTGGGATCGACATCGAGGAGGTCGCCGCCACGCGCCCCGAGAAGCTGGTGCGCCTGCACGTCGATCCTGTCGAGGGCTTCCAGCCCTGGCATGCCCGCCGGCTGCTGTTCGGCGCCGGCTTGGACTACGCCGAGGAACAGAAGCAGATCGCCGCCATCGCGCAGAAGCTCTACGAGTGCTTCGTCGCGTGCGACGCGATGCTCTGCGAGATCAACCCGCTCATCGTCAAGCCGGACGGCGTGGTCCACGCGCTCGACTCGAAGTTCACGGTCGACGACAACGCGCTCTTCCGCCATCCCGACATCGCCGAGATGCGCGACCTCGACGCCTATCCGGCGGAGGAGCGCGCCGCGCGCGAAAAGGACGTCACGTACGTGAAGCTCGACGGCGAGGTGGGCATCCTCGGGAACGGCGCGGGCCTTGTGATGTCGACGCTCGACGTGGTCGGCCTGGCCGGCGGCCGTGCCGCGAACTTCTGCGACCTCGGCGGCGGCGGCGACGCGCAGGGCGTGGTAGACGCGCTCGAGGTGATCGCGGCCGACCCGCAGGTGAAGTCGATCCTCTTCAACGTCTTCGGCGGCATCACGCGCTGCGACGAGGTGGCGCGCGGGATCCTGCAGGCGCTTTCCCAGATGACGATTGAGCACCCGATCGTCGTCCGCCTGGACGGAACGAACGCGGAGGAGGGGAGGCGGCTGCTCGCGGACGCGGCGCCGGCGGATCTCCATGTCGAGCCGACGATGCTCGATGCCGCGCGGCGGGCCGTGGAGCTGGCCGCATGACCGATCTCTGGAGCGAACGCGCCGACCTGTACCGGGCTGCGACCGAGCACGCGAGCGGCGAGGATCTCGAGTTGGTCGTCGCGTGGTGCGGCGCTGGGCCCGGCGTTACGGTGCTCGACGTCGCAACGGGAGGCGGCCATACGGCACGCGCGCTCAGGGATGCCGGGTGCAAGGTGGTCACCGTCGACTCCGCTCCCGGCATGGGCCCCGACGTGATCAGCCGGGCAGAGAAGCTGCCGTTCGCCGACGACAGCTTCGACGCCGCCGTTTCGCGCATCGCGGCGCATCACTACGAGGACGTCCGCGGAGCGGTCGCCGAGATGGCGCGCGTGGCTCCGTGTGTGGTCGTCGAGGACACGGTCTATGTGAGCGAGGAGGTGGAAGAGGCGGAACGGCTGCGCGATCCGACCCATGCTCGCTCGTACAGCGAAGGGGAGTGGCGCGCCGTTTTCGAGGCAGCAGGGCTCGACGTGGAGGAGGTCGTGCTCGTCGGGAAGAGGCGTGCCGTCGCCGACTGGGTCGCGCGCACCGGCTGCGCGGGCGAGGAGGCCGATCGTGTCCGCTCGCTGCTGGGCGACCAGATCGTGGACGGCGACTACGTCGATACGAAGATCCTGCTCAGAGGGCGGAGACGCTGATGGCGATCATCGTCGATCGCGAGACGCGCCTCGTCGTCCAGGGCATCACCGGCCGCGAAGGGTCGTTCCACACGCTCCGCAACCGCGCGCACGGGACGAACGTCGTCGCGGGGGTCACGCCCGGCAAGGGCGGCGAGGACGTCCAGGGGATCCCGGTCTTCGACACCGTCGCGGAGGCGGTGGAGCAGGCCGGGGCCAACACATCGCTCGTGTTCGTCCCTGCCCGTTTCGCGGCCGATGCGATCCTCGAGGCGGCGGGCGCGGGCATCGCCACGATCGTCTGCATCACCGAGGGCGTTCCGGCGCACGACATGCTCCACGTCTACTGGACCGTCCGGCCTCGCGGCGTGACGCTGGTCGGCCCGAACTGCCCGGGCGTGCTGTCGCCGGGGAAGGCGAACGCCGGCATCATCCCCGCCGAGATCTTCTCCGAAGGCGCCGTCGGGCTCGTATCGCGCTCCGGCACGCTGACGTACCAGATCGGGCACGAGCTGACGCAGCTCGGGCTCGGCAACTCGACCATCGTCGGCATCGGCGGCGACCCCGTCGTGGGCTCTTCCTTCGTCGACGTGCTCGGGAAGTTCGAGGCGGACGAGGAGACCGAGATCGTCGTCATGGTCGGTGAGATCGGCGGCGACGAGGAGGAGAAGGCGGCCCGTTTCATCGAGGCGCACATGTCGAAGCCGGTCGTGTCGTATATCGCCGGCTTCACGGCACCGCCCGGGAAGACGATGGGCCACGCGGGCGCGATCATCTCGGGCTCTTCGGGCACAGCCCAGGCGAAGAAGGACGTGCTCGAGTCCTGCGGCATCCGCGTCGGGACGACCCCGACCGAAACGGCCCAGCTCGTCGCCGAGATCGCCCGCTAGCGGCCCAAAGGGACCTGTCCGGTGCCTGGCACTGGACAGTGTCCGAAGGGGCGGTGGATTCTGTGCCAATTGTGTGCCAGTTCAGCCACAGCTCTAGACTGGCCTTGTGGGGGTGATCTCGTTCGCACGCGGCGTCCCGGCGCCCGAATGCCTGCCGATCCATGAGCTCGCGGACTGCGCGCGGGCTGTCTTCGAACGGGATGGCGAGACAGCGCTCAACTACGGGCCGGCAGGTGGGTACGGCCCCTTGCGGGAGTGGCTGGCCGAACGGCACGGCGTGGCGGCGGGCCAGATCGTGGTCACGAACGGCTCGCTCCAGGGGCTCGATCTCGTAGTCGGCAACTTCGCTTCCGAACGGCGGCTCCTCGTCGAGGCGCCGACGTACGACCGCGCGCTACGGACCGCGACGAGGCACGGGATCGGCGTCGCGGCCGTCGTCCACGACGACGAGGGCATCGACCCGGATGCGCTCGCGCGCGAGCTCGCCGGCGACCCGCGGCCGGCCCTGCTCTACCTGCTCCCGACGTTCCAGAACCCGAGCGGCCGGACGATCTCCCGCGCGCGACGGCAGCGTGTGCTCGAGCTGGCGGAGGCTCACGACCTCCTGATCCTCGAGGACGATCCGTACCGGCTCGTGCGCTTCGCCGGCGCCGATGTCCCATCGTTGCTCGAGCTGAGCGGCGGCGACCGCGTCCTCCACTCGTCGTCGTTCTCGAAGATCGTCGCGCCGGGGCTCCGGGTCGGCTATCTCGTCGTCCCCACGAAGCTGGCCGCCGCACTCGAGGCCGTGGCGGCGGGGACGTACCTCGCGCCGGCCTTCTCGGCGCAGGCGATCGTATTCGAGTTCCTGCAGAGGGGCCTGCTGAGGCCGAACGTCGACAGGGTGCGCGGCCTGCTCCGTCAGCGGCGCGACGCGCTGCTCACGGCGCTGGAGCGCGACTTGCCCGAGGCGTCGTGGACAACGCCCGCCGGCGGCTACTTCCTCTGGCTCGAGCTTCCGGCCGGCGTCCGCGCTGGCGATGCGCTCGCAGCCGGCGAGGAGGCGGGCGTGACGTTCGTAGCCGGCGGGGACTTCTTCCTCGACCCCGAAGAAGGAGCCGGCGCGGCGCGGCTCGCGTTCAGCTT
>JBKJWA010000087.1:0-8898 GCA_046716705.1 Gaiellaceae bacterium | reverse complement strand
CGACGACGATCACGCACCGGATCGCGCACCAGATCGGGAGCGAGACGTTTCGTCCCGACGAGATCCTCGCGGTCACCTTCACCGACAAGGCGGCCGGAGAGCTCCGCGCGCGGCTGGAGCGGCTCGGAGCCCCCGGCGTCAACGCGCGCACGTTCCACGCAGCTGCGCTCGCGCAGCTGCATCGCTTCGCCGCGGAACGCGTCGGGAGGATCGTCGCGTCGAAGGCGTTGCCGCTGCGCCCCCTCGTGCGGTCGCTACCCGGCGCGTACCGGTTCCGGCCACTGGCCGACATCGCCACAGAGATCGAGTGGGTGAAGAACCGCCGCATCCCGCCGGAGCGCTACCGCACGGAGCTCGGCGACCACGAGGCGCCGCTCCCGGCCGACCTCATGCACAGGATCTACGCCCGCTACGAAGAGGGCAAGCGCGCGAACGGGCTCGTCGACTTCGAGGACTTGCTCGAGCTGGCTATCCGCACCTACGAGGAGGACGATCAAGCGCTGGCGCTCTTCCGCGAGCGCTATCGGGCCTTCACGGTCGACGAGTACCAGGACGTCAACCTCCTCCAGCAGACGCTCCTCGACCTGTGGCTCGGCGCCCGCGACGATCTCTGCGTTGTCGGCGACGACTACCAGTCGATCTATGCGTTCACCGGTGCATCGCCCGAGTACCTCCTGGGGATGCCGTCGCGGTTCCCGAACGCGACCGTCGTCCGGCTCGAGGCGAACTACCGCTCGACGCCCCTGGTGCTGGAGCTAGCAAACCGCCTGGTGCCCAGGCTCGGCGGCGCCGAGAAGACGCTGCGCGCAACGCGACCGGACGGGCCCGATCCCGAGCTCGTGCAGGCGTTGGACGAGGGCTCCTTTGTCGTCGAGCGAATCCGCGAGCTCGACGTGCCGCACGAAGAGATCGCGGTCCTCTGCCGAACGAACGCACGCCTGACCGACTTCGAGAGCGCGCTGGCGGCCGCGGGTATCCCTCATCAGGGCTCGTCGTTCCTCGCCCGCGACGCTGCGCGGTTCGTGCTCCGGAAGCTCGGCTCCCCGGCTGACGTCCGGCGCCTCGCGGTCGATTCGGGCTGGCAGGAGAGCGAGCCGAACGGCCTCGGCGAGCGCGAGCTCGTGCGGCAGCGCGACCTCGGACGGCTCGTTGCTCTCGCGGACGAGCTCGCGGAGCTCGACGGGCCAGCCTTCGTCGCGGAGCTGGAACGGCGCTTCGGCGACGGAGGCAAGTCGCGCCGCGGAGTTCACCTGCTGACGCTGCACGGCGCGAAGGGACTCGAGTTCGATGCCGCCTTCGTGGCCCACGTCGAGGCGCGGGAGCTGCCCGCGCGGCAGGCGAAGACCGAGGCGGCCGTGACGGAGGAGCGGCGCCTCCTCTACGTCGGCCTCACTCGTGCGCGGCGGCGCCTCTGGGTGACCTGGGCGCGGCGCCCGTCGCCGTTCCTCGCGGAGCTCGGCGTTGCAACGTCGGTGCCGGCACGCGTGGCGGCAGAGCCGGAGCCCGCCGACCCCGTGTACGCGGCGCTGAAGCGCTGGCGACTCGAGCGCGCGAAGGCGGACGCGGTGCCGGCCTACGTCGTCTTCCACAACTCGACGCTCGCCGAGGTGGCGGCGCGCAAGCCGAAGACGCTGAACGAGCTCGCATCGGTCCCGGGCGTCGGCCCGGCGAAGCTCGAGCGCTATGGCGAGGATGTCCTGGCGGCGGTCAGCGCGACGTAGCGACCGGACGCACGCTTCTACAATCGGCAGGTGGACTTCGATCTCGTGTTCCTCGGCACGTCGGGGTCGATGCCGACGCCTCGCCGCGCACCGACGGCGCTCCTCGTTCGCAGGGGCGGCGAGCGGGTGCTCGTCGACTGCGCAGAGGGCACGCAGCGCCAGCTCCTGAAGTCGTCGGTAGGCCTCATCGAGCTGCGGGAGATCTTCCTCACCCATTACCACGCCGATCACTACCTCGGCCTCCCGGGCATGCTGAAGACGTTCGCGCTGCGAGGGCGCGAGCTGCCGATGACGGTCTACGGCCCGCCGGGCTTGCGCGACCTCTTCGGGTCGCTGAAACGCATCTTCGGGCGGCTGACGTACGAGTGCGAGCTCGTCGAGCTGCGGGCGGGCGACGTCCTCGCGCGGGACGGCTACGAGTTGCGTACGTTCGCGGTGGACCACGGCGTCTCGGCGGTCGGCTACGCGTTCGTCGAAGACGTCCGGCCCGGCAGGTTCGACGTCGATGTGGCCGATGCGCTGGGTGTGCCGCCCGGGCCGGACCGGGGGGCGCTGCAGGCCGGCGAGGAGGTGCAGGTGCCGGGTGGGCGTGTCATCGCGCCGGAGGAGGTCCTCGGGCCTCCCCGACCCGGCAGGAAGCTCGTGCTCGCCGGAGACACCGCCCCGTTCGACGGCGTGGTCGAGGCGGCTGCCGCCGCAGACGTCCTCGTCCACGAGGCGACGTTCCTCGAGGACGAGCTCGAGCGTGCCCGCGAGACGTCGCATTCGACCGCGGGCGGCGCGGCGGGCGTCGCTCGTGAGGCCGGCGTCGAGCTGCTCGCCCTCACACACCTGTCGAACCGCTATTCCGGCCGCGACGCAGCGGACGAGGCGAGGGTGGTTTTCCCCGACACGGTCGTACCGAGGGACTTCGATATCATCGAGCTTCCCTTCAGGGAGCGAGGTACGCCGCAACTCGTGAAGGGTGGAGCGCTGCACCGTCGTGACGCTCCGGTCGAGGCAGTCCCCGTCGGAGAGGAGTCAGGATCGTGAGCGAGCTGGTGCAGGTCGCGCTCGCAGAAGACATCGCCGACGCCGAGGAGATCCAGGCGATCCTCGACGCGGCCGGCATCGACTCCGTGCTCGCGACTGCGGTCGAGCAGCATCCGAGCGCTACCGAGAACGCCCCGCAGAAGGTGCTCGTCGCAGAGTCGTCGCTCGAGGCGGCTCAGCACGCGATCGAGGCCATGACGGGCCAGGACGAGCTCGTCTCCGACGCGTAGGTTGAAAGCGCCCGACTTCGGCCGGCTCGCGGCCGAGTACGACCGCGTACGGCCGGTCGACGACAACTGGCGCGAGATCTTCGCCGTGGTCGTCGGCGAGGGGGACCTCCGCGGCCGTCGCGTGCTCGACTGCGGCTGCGGCACCGGCCGCCTGAGCCAGGCGCTCGCGCAGTCCGAAGCAGCGAAGGTCTGGGGCGTCGATCCCGAGCCGGAGATGTTGCGTGTCGCCGCCGGCAACATCCCGGCCGGTGTCGGGCTGAAGCCGGGTCGCGCGGAGGACTTGCCGTTCCGCGACGGCTGGTTCGAGCGCGCCGTCATGTGGCTCGTCTGCCATCTCGTCGACCGGCCGGTCGCATTCGCCGAGCTGCGGCGCGTGCTCGCCGACGACGGAAGGCTCGTCGTCGTCACCTTCGACCCCGCGCACTTCGGGACGTTCTGGCTCGATCCGTACTTCCCGTCGATTCAGGAGATCGACCGCGCGCGCTTTCCCGATGCGGCCCAGCTCAGGAGGGAGCTTGCGGACGCGGGCCTCGTGAACGTGAGCCTCGCGCGCCGTTCGCAGACGGCCTCGATCACCCGCGACCAGGCGATAGAGCGAATCGAGAAGGGCCACATCTCGACGTTCGACCTGCTCGACCCGGAGGAGGTTGAGCGCGGAACGCAGCTGGCACTAGACCGATTGCCGCCGACGGTCGAATATGCGATCGAATGGCTCATCGTGGTCGCAACGCCCTAGCGATGCTCCTGGCCAGCGGCGCTGTCTTCGCCGGCATGGCCGGCGGGTCGGTGGAAGCCGGTCGCGTGACCGTGAACGCGAAGCTCACCTTCGAGAGGAAGAGCGGAGAGTTCACGAAGATTCGGCTCACGATCAGGCGGAACGCGACGACGTGGCGATCCAGGCCGCTCGGGACGTCGTTCTTCAGCCGCCCGAGGCTCATCGTCCGCGACCTCGACGCCGACGGCGAGCACGAGGTGCGGGTCGACGCGTACACGGGCGGCGCGCACTGTTGCTTTCAGACGCGGTTCTTCCGCTGGTTGCCCGGGCGCAAGGCCTACAGCATGACCTTCCGGAACTGGCTCGACGCCGGCTACCGCGCCGTGAACCTCGACCGTCAGGGAGCCATCGAGCTGCTCTCGGGCGACGCGCGCTTCGGCTACGTGTTCACGGCGTTCGCCGCGTCGCCGTTCCCCGTTCAGATCTGGGAGCTCGACGCCGGGCGGCTGCGCGACGTGACGCGTGCCTTTCCCGCTCTCGTAGAAAAGGACGCGAATGAGCTTTGGCGTCTCTACCAGCGGGAGAGGCGAAACGAGGATGTTCGCGGCGTCCTCGCTGCCTGGCAGGCTGACCAGTACCTCCTGGATCGCGAAGACGCGGGCTGGCTGGAGCTCGAGCGCGCCCTGAAGCGCGGCGACCTCGACGGGCCGAATGGCTTCTGGCCCACCGGGCGTCGCTACCTCGAGGCCCTGCGAGCATTTCTCGTGAAGACCGGCTACGCGGGCTGAGGACATCCGCGCGATGCGCTAGGCTGCACCGCGGCACGTACCCCTTTAACCCGGTCCCGTGAGGCCGGAAAGGAGTCGAATGACGAATCCTGCGCAAGCGCCTGCGTCAGAGCGGGTTCTGCTCGATGCAGAAGCGCTCGAACGCACCCTTCATCGCATCGCCCACGAGATCATCGAGGGCAACCCCGACCTCGAGCAGGTCGCGCTCGTCGGCATCCACACGCGCGGCGTCTGCGTCGCGCAGCGACTGCGGGCGCTGATCGAGCAGTTCGCCGACACCGAGGTCGCGCTTGGGACGCTCGACATCACGTTCTACCGCGACGACGTCCACGTGCGCGGCCGCGAGGCGCCACTCCACCCGCAGCCGGTAGTGCGCGCGACCCGGCTTGACTTCCCACTCGAGGGCAAGACTTGCATCCTCGTCGACGACGTCCTCTACACCGGCCGCACGATCCGCGCGGCGGTCGAGGCGCTGTTCGACTATGGGCGGCCCGCCGCCGTCCGGCTCGCCGTGCTCTGCGACCGAGGGCACCGCGAGCTGCCCATCCGTCCCGACTACGTCGGCAAGAACATGCCCACCACACGCGGCGAGCGCGTGCAGGTGCAGCTCGTCGAGGTGGACGAGGTCGACCAGGTCGTGCTCGTCCCAGCCCCAGAGGAGGAATCGCACTGATGCCAGACATCACCGTCGTGCGCGACGACCTGCCGCCGAAGCAGGCCGAGCGCCGGCATCTCATCTCCATCGCAGACCTCACGCGCGACGACGTCGAGCGGCTGCTCGCAACCGCACGCAACTTCGAGAACGCCGTGGACCGCGAGGTGAAGAAGCTGCCGACGCTCCGCGGTCGCACGGTCGTCAACGTCTTCTACGAGTCGTCGACGCGAACCTCGTCGAGCTTCGAGCTCGCGGCAAAGCGTCTCTCCGCCGATGTGATGTCGATCAAGGCCTCCGGCTCGGCCGTGGACAAAGGCGAGTCGCTGAAGGACACGGCGCTCACGCTCGACGCGTACGGCCCGGACGTCATCGTCATACGGCATCCGCACATCGGCGCCCCGCAGCTCGTCGCGCGCGTAACGGGCGCCCACGTCGTGAACGCCGGCGACGGCAAGCATCAGCACCCGACGCAGGCGCTGCTCGACCTCTACACGATCCAGCAGGAGCTGGGGCGCATCGAGGGCCTGCACGTCGCGATCGTCGGCGACGTGCTGCACTCGCGCGTGGCGCGGTCGAACATCCAGGCGCTCGTGCTCTGCGGCGCCTCGGTAACGCTCGTCGGGCCGCCGACACTCATGCCGCGCGGCATCGAGGCCATGGGCTGCAGCGTCTCCACGGACATCGATGCGATCAAGGAGGCGGACGTCGTCTACGTCCTCCGCATGCAGCAAGAGCGGATGCTCGAGGGCGCGAACTACGTGCCGAGCCTCCGCGAGTACACAGCCCGCTGGGGCGTGACGCCCGAGCGCGTGCGGCCGGGCCAGAAGATCATGCATCCGGGCCCGATGAACCGCGGCGTCGAGATCGACCCCCGCGTGGTAGATGCCGCCGACGCGCTCATCGAGACCCAGGTGCGGGCGGGGCTCGTCACCCGCATGGCGGTGCTGTACGACCTGCTCACGCACGGGCCGGTCGCCGTCGAAGCCGCGCTCGAGATGGAGGTGGCGTGATGCTCACCGTCAAGACCGCTCCGAAGGACGATCTCGTGATTCGAGGCGCTCGCGTCGTCGATCCCGCACGCGGGGTGGACGCCGTGCTCGACGTGCGCGTCGACGGCGGCGTCATCGCCCAACTCGGCGCCGACGTCGAGGCCAACGGCCATCGTGTCGTCGACGCTGCAGGCCTCGTGCTCGCGCCGGCGTTCGTCGACCCACACGTCCACCTGCGCACGCCCGGCCGTGAGGACGAGGAGACGATCGCCTCCGGCACGCGGGCCGCGGCCGCGGGCGGCTTCTGCGCCATCCTCGCTATGCCCAACACGGAGCCCGTCGTCGACTCTGCCGCCGTCCTCGGCGCGCTCGTGGAGCGTGCCCAGTCCGACGCCGAGGTGGCGGTCGGCTTCCTCGCCGCCATCTCCAAGGGCTCCGACGGTGGCGAGCTGACGGAGATGGGCGAGCTCGCGGACTCGGGCGCCGCCGGCTTCACCGACGACGGGCGTCCGGTCGTGTCCTCGTCGCTCATGCGCCGAGCGCTCCAGTACAGCGCGGTTGCCGGCAGGACGCTCGCGGTCCATTGCGAGGAGCCGACGTTGTCGCGTTCGGGCCAGATGCACGAGGGCGAGGTGTCGGCGGAGCTCGGGTTCACGGGTTACCCGTCCGTCGCCGAGAGCGTCATGGTCGGCCGCGACGTCGCTCTCGCCGCGTACGAGGGCCGCCCTGTGCACGTGCTCCACGTCTCGGCCCGCGAGTCGGTCGAGGCAGTCCGCCGGGCGCAGGCCGACGGCGTGGCGGCTACGGCCGAGGTTACGCCGCACCACCTCGTGCTCACCGACGAGGCGCTGCGCTCGCTCGACCCGAACGTGAAGATGAACCCGCCGCTGCGCTCGGCCGAGGACCGGCAGGCGCTCATCGACGCTCTGAAGGACGGGACGATCTGCGCGGTCGCGACAGATCATGCGCCGCACGCCCGTCACGAGAAGGACGTGCCGTTCGAGGAGGCGCCGTTCGGCGTCACGGGGCTCGAGACAGCGTTCTCGGCGCTTTACACGCACCTCGTCGAGCCGGGCATCCTCCCGCTCGCCACGCTACTCGAGCGCATGTCGGCCGGCCCGGCACGGGCCTACGGGCTCGAGGCGCCACGCAGCGAGCCGGGGGCGGAGGCGAACCTCGTCCTGCTCGACACGGACAGGTCGTGGCGCGTGACGGAGGATGGCTTTCGCTCTCGCTCCGCAAACTCGTGGCTGCTCGGCCAGGAGCTCAAGGGCGCCGTGCGGATGACCGTCGCCGCCGGGCGAGTCGCGTTCGCGTGAGCGGGCTGCTGCTGGAGGACGGGCAGCTGTTTCCCGGCGACCCGGTGGGGGCGCCCGGACCGGCGCTCGGGGAGGCGGTCTTCGCGACCGCGATGACCGGCTACCAGGAGCTTGCCACCGACCCGAGCTACGCGGGCCAGATCCTCACGTTCACCGCACCGATGGTCGGCAACTACGGCGTCGCGCCGGAGCGGTCGGAGTCGAGCGACGCTCAGGTGGCGGCCGTCGTCATGCGAGAGGCACGCGGCCCGGAGTGGACGGACTGGCTCGCCGAGCACGGCGTCGTCGGGCTGACAGGGGTCGACACGCGTGCGCTCGTGCTCCATCTCCGCGATCACGGCGCGATGCGCGCCGGGATCCGCGTGACTCTCGACGAGATCCGCGCACTGCCGCGAATGGAGGGACAGTCCCTCGCCGCAGGCGTGTCGACTACCGAGCCGTACGTCGCGCACAGGGAAGGGGACGTCCGCGTCGCCGTGGTCGACTACGGCTGCAAGCGCTCCATCGTCACCCGGCTGGCGGCGGCGGGAGCGGCAGTCACCGTCTACCCGCACAACGTGGACGCGGATGACCTGGCTGCCCACGACGGCGTCCTCCTCTCCAACGGGCCGGGCGACCCGGAGCCGCTCCGTGACGAGATCGCCACCGTCTCCGCCCTGCTCGGTCGCCTACCGGTCCTCGGCATCTGCCTCGGCCATCAGCTGCTCGCGCTCGCGACGGGCCATGAGACGTACAAGCTGCCCTTCGGCCACCGCGGCGCGAACCACCCGGTGCTCGACAGGCGTACGGGTCGCGTCCTCGTCACGAGCCAGAATCACGGGTTCGCGGTGCGGGAGGCCGGCGACCGAGCGGCGAGCCACGTCTCGCTCTACGACGGGACGGTGGAGGGCCTCGAGTACCCCGAGCTCCGCGCGCGTTCGCTCCAGTTCCACCCGGAGGCCGGACCGGGGCCGCACGACGCCCGCCCGCTGGTCGACGCCTGGGTCGAGGAGCTCCGTGCCGCGGCGTGACGACCTCCGGTCGATCTGCCTCATCGGCTCGGGGCCGATCGTCATCGGCCAGGCGTGTGAGTTCGACTACGCCGGCTGCCAGGCGCTCAAGGTGCTGCGCGAGGACGGCTTCCGCACGATCGTCGTCAACTCGAACCCGGCGACGATCATGACCGACCCGGGCTTCGCCGACCGCACGTACATCGAGCCGCTCGACTTCGAGGGAGTCGCGGACGTGCTCGGGCGGGAGCGGCCGGATGCCCTCTTGTCGACCATGGGCGGCCAGACGGCGCTCAACCTCGCGCTGGAGCTGGCCGAGGACGGGATCCTCGAGGCTCTGGGGATCGAGTTGATCGGCGCCGGCCTCGATGCGATTCGCCGCGCCGAGGACCGTGAGCTCTTCCGCGACGCCGTGCGCTCGGTCGGCCTGCGCGTCCCGGAGTCGCGCATCGTCACGTCT
>JBKJWA010000086.1:0-4244 GCA_046716705.1 Gaiellaceae bacterium | reverse complement strand
GCGCCGGGCTCGTTCCAGATCTCGAAGCCCGTCACCTGGTTGGGCTGCCACGCGCCGATGCCGGCGCCGCCCGGGTCGCCGATGATTGTGAACCAGCCGTTCTCGGCGACTTGCATCGGCGCCATGTGCACCTGGCCGCCCTTCGCGATGGCGTTCCTCGCGGTGCGCTCGACGTCGTCCGTAGTGAGGTAGACCGTCCACGAGTCAGGGTGGCCCTCCTCACCCGTGTTCGCCATGCAGCCGCCGACGTGCTTGCCGTCCTTCAGCCACGTGAAGTAGCCGCCGAGCTCCGGGCCCTGCGACTCGG
The DNA here is from genome assembly GCA_046716705.1 of Gaiellaceae bacterium. Lineage (GTDB taxonomy): Bacteria > Actinomycetota > Thermoleophilia > Gaiellales > Gaiellaceae > PALSA-612. Next base: position 3,937 of record JBKJWA010000086.1, on the reverse strand, counting down.
CCGTCCAGCCGAAAAGCCCTCCGTAGAATTCCTTCGCCTTGTCGGTGTCGGAGCTGTAGAGATCGATCCAACAGGGCGCTCCGACTACGAGTGTCGGTGTGGGCATGGAGGTCCTCCTTGGGAGATGGTCGTCACGGGGTATGACCTACCCGTTCACCAGAAAATCATCGGTTCGGCTCCCTACTAAGCTCTTGCAATGGAGCGCGATCACTGGGACACGCTCTTCGACGACCTCTACCTGCGGACGTACGCGCGGCTGGACGACGGCGCGGACGACGAGCGGGAGGCGCTCGGCGCGGCCGCCCTGGCCGGTGTTGAGCCCGGCGCGGACGTGCTCGATGCACCGTGCGGCTACGGGCGGCACTCGATCGTCCTCGCCCGCACCGGGTACCGCGCAGTCGGCGTCGACCGCTCTCCCACGCTGCTCGAGGAAGCGAGGCGACGAGCCGGCGACGGCGAGTGGCCGAAGTGGGTACAGGCCGATCATCGCGACCTGCCGTTCGAGGACGCGAGCTTCGATGCGGCGCTCAACCTCTTCTCCGCTCTCGGCTATCGGGGAGAGGACGGGGACCGCGGGACGCTCGCCGAGCTCCGGCGCGTGCTGCGGCCGGGCGGCGCGCTCGTCGTGGAGACGATGCACCGCGACCGGCTAATGCACATCTACCAGCAGCGCGGCTGGAATTCGCTTCCCGACGAAGACCTCCTGCTCGAGGAACGGCGCTTCGACTACGTCGCGGGCGAGATCGAGACGACGCATTCGCTCGTCGAGGCGCGCGGCAACCGCGAGTCGATCGTGTACCGCTTTCGCGTCTACACGGCCACGGAGCTCGTCCGGCTCGTCGAGGAGGCGGGTTTCACGGCGGTCGAGTGCTTCGGCGGCTGGGATCGCGAGGAGCTCTCGCGCGAGACGAGGCTGATCCTCGTGGCGTTCTTGTAGGCTCGCGTTCGTCTCCAACCGCGACAGCGACGCGCACCGGGATCGGTTAGGGTTTCCAGCGGGGTCGTGGGCATCGTCTTTCTCATCGCGCGCCTTGTGCTCGCGGGCGTCTTTGCCGTCGCGGGGGTGGCGAAGCTTGCTGCTCTGCGGGACGCGCGACGTGGTGTCGCCGACTTCGGAGTTCCCCACGCGCTCGCGGGCATTGTCGGTGTGGCCTTGCCGTTCGCCGAGCTCGCTGTCGCCGGTGCGTTGCTGCCTGCGGCGTCGGCACCGTGGGCGGGTGTCGCCGCTCTTGCGCTCCTGTTCGCCTTCACCGCCGCGATCGGACTAGCCCTCGCCCGAGGTCGCACGCCCGACTGCCAGTGCTTCGGCAACCTCCATTCGGCGCCCGTGGGCCCCCGCGCTCTCGTGCGGAACGCAGTTCTCGCCGGCATCGCCGGGCTTGTCGCGGCGGGAGTCCTCGTCGGGGACGCCGGCCCGAGCGCGGTCGGTTGGCTCGGAGCGCTCGAGCCGATCGAACAGGTCGCGACCGGAGGAGCACTCCTCGCGGTCGCCGTCGCTGCCTTCTCTGGGTGGCTGGCGGTGCGCTTCCGGCGCGAGAGCCACCGGCTGCTCCTTCGTGTGCATCTGCTCGAGCAGGCAGGCGACTTCGACTCGGTCGCGGCGAACGGGCTGCTTCCGGGCACTCAGGCGCCAGGGTTCTCGCTCGCTGCAGTCGACGGCGAGCAGACGGCACTGGACGACCTACTCGGCGCTGGCCGGTCTCTCGTGCTGATCTTCGCGGACTCCGGCTGCGGGGCGTGCCATGCGCTCATGCCCGACATCTCGCGCTGGCAGCGCGAGCATGCGGACGACCTGACCGTCGCGGTGGTCTGGGGCGGCTCACCGTCCGACGTGCAGGGGGCGTCCCAGGAGCACGGACTGCGGCTGGTGCTCTCGGACCCCGAACGGCAGCTGAGCGACCTCTACGCCGTTGCGGGTACGCCCAGCGCCGTCCTGATCGGGCCAGGAGGAACCGTTGAAGAGCCCCTTGCCGAAGGAGCCGACGCGGTCGAGCAGCTCGTCGAGGACGCGCTCCGCAGCGGGTGGGGGTCAACCCGGGCTGAGGCTTTGTCGCGCTTGCAGCTTCCCGATCTCGAGGACGGACGCGTGGCACTCCGCGACCTCGTGGGCTCGGAGACGGTGCTCCTCTTCTGGAACGCGGACTGCGGCTTCTGCCGGGAACTGCACGCCGACGTCCTCGCGTGGGAGGCCGAAGCGGGGCCGGACGCGCCGCGGCTCGTCATCCTGGCCGCGGGCGAGGTGGCCGGGATCAGGGCAGAGGGCTTCGACTCGATCGTTCTGCACGACGAGCACGGCGAGGCTGCCACCCTCCTGGGCTCGCCCGGCACGCCGAGTGCGCTCCTACTCGACGCCGAGGGTCACCTCAGCCGCCGCGCCGTCGGAGCCGAGGAAGTGCTCGAGCTACTCGATCGTGCACCGACCGCCACTGCCGGCTCCGGCCATCGCATCGGCGACATCTTGGTGGGCGGCCCCACCTCTCGCCGGCAGGCAATGCGCGTGCTGGCGGGTGTCGTTCTCGCCGCGGTGCTCGCGCGGCCCGCGCGTGCGGGCAGCCGGCTCGAGTGCTTACCTGGCCACTATCCTTGCGGCGGCGACCTCTGTTGCGACAGTCGGTTTCACGTCTGCTGCCGTCAGGACCCGCTCAATCCGTGCTGCGACCGGAGGACGTCCGTCTGCGAGGACAAGTGCCGCGACAGGTGCCCGAAGGGCTGGAGCGCGTGCGGGAAGGGCGAAGCCGCGGGCAAGACGGGCTGCTGTAACGACTTGGTCGAGGAGTGCGTCAGGGGCAGGTGCCTCGCAAAGTGCCCACCAGGCGCGACCCGCTGCGGGACGAAGTGCTGTGGCCGAGGGTTCGACTGCCTCGGGGGCAAGTGCGTTCCGGTCTGCCGCGACGGCTCGCCGCGATGTGGGAAGAAGTGCTGCCCCGACGGCCAGCGCTGCGCGGATCCTCGTAAGAGCCGCTGCGAACGATGCGCGAGAGGACGCGAAGCCTGCGGACCGAAGTGCTGCCCGAAGGGCTCCTACTGCTGTGACGACCGGAAAGGGTTGTGTTGTCCCAAGAGTCAGACGTGCTGCAACGTCGGCCCATTCGGGGGACCGGAGAAGTGGGTCTGCTGCCCGGAGGAATGCGGCGACGAGACGACCGCAAAGGATGGCGGATTCGCAAGGTCGGGCGCGGCGGCGATCTGCTGCCCGAAGAACCGTTACGTCGAGAAGTTTCGGGCGTGCTGCCCGCCGGGTTGGAAGGTGCTCAAGAAGCCGACCTTCGGTATCGAGTGGTGCTGCCCGGCGGAGTACGAGTGCAACGGCATCTGCTGCACGAATCCGATCACGACGAAGGGCCTGCCGCCGGAGCTGGCGCGCGTCTGCCGTAACGGCGTCTGCGTCCCGCGGGACTAGCGCTCGCGTACGTCCGTCGGGCACTTCGGCTGCTGGGATCGCCAGGAGCTCTCGCGCGAGACGCGGCTGATCCTCGTGGCGTTCTTGTAGGCTCGCGTCCGTGCGCCCGGAGGATCTCTACGACGTCGTCTCGGCGTCGGACCCGCGTCTCTCACCGGACGGCAAGACGGTCGCCTACGCCGTCAACTCGATCGACCGCGAGGAGAACACGTATCGCAGCGCGATCTGGCTGGCTGCCGTCGACGGCTCCTCTCCGCCGCGGCAGCTGACCTCCGGCACGAAGACAGACGTGATGCCGCGGTGGTCGCCCGACGGCACGCGCATCGCCTTCGCGTCGAACCGCGACAGCGACCACAAGCAGCTGTACGTCCTGCCGCTGGACGGCGGTGAGCCTCTGTGCCTCACGGATCTCAAGGAGGATGCCGAGCGGCCGGCGTGGTCGCCGGACGGCACGCGGATTGCCTTCGCCTCGCGCGTTCCCGATCCGGCGTACGAGGAGGAGGACGAGAAGAAGCGCCTGCCCCGCCGCTTCACGCG
>JBKJWA010000085.1:0-5250 GCA_046716705.1 Gaiellaceae bacterium | reverse complement strand
TCGTGGGTGAGGTTCGTGGCGCTGAGACCGTCGACATGCTCCAGGCCATGAACACGGGCCACGAGGGCTCGCTGACGACGATCCACGCCAACTCCCCACGCGACGCGCTCGCGCGGCTCGAGACACTCGTGCTCACCTCCGGCGTCGAGCTCCCGCTGCGGGCGATCCGCGAGCAGATCTCGAGCGCATTCGACCTGCTGGTGCAGATCCAGCGGCTCGTGGACGGCTCCCGTCGGATCACGAACATCACCGAGGTGCTCCGCATGGAGTCGGACGTCGTGACTCTTCAGGACATCTTCAGTGCGAAGCCTCCGGACGAGGAGACGTCGCAGGGACAGCACGCGATGCGGCTCCTCGGCGGGTTGAACTGCTCCGGTCTCAAGCCCCACTTCCTCGAGAAGATGGCCGCGGCCGGCGTCAGCCTGTCGCCGAACTTCTTCGAGGTCGAGGATGACGCGGGCCAGGGCCTGCGTCACAGCTTCGCCGCCGGAAGCTTCGGCGGGGGCGGACGGGCATGACCTCGGGCCGCCGGCTCCTCGGCCTAGCGACGGTGCTGGGCGTTCTCTGTGCGCCGGCCGTGGCCGGAGCGAGCGTCGAGATTCGCAGCGTCGACGCCACCTCGTACCCGCGGGCACAGGCCACGATCATCACCTCGAAGCCCTCGAAGCTGCCGCCCCAGCTGATCGAGAACGGCATTCCTGCCTCCGGCGTCCTCGCGCAGAACCTCGGCGCTGCCCGGAGCATCTGTCTCGCCGTCGACCATTCGCGTTCCATGAGAGGAGCGCCGCTCGAGGAGGCAACCGCCGCCGCGAGCGCCTTCGTCGCCGCGAAGCTGCCCACCGACAGGATCTGCGTGACGTCGTTCGCGACGAAGCCGCTGCTGCTCGTGCCGTTCACGGACGTTGGCTCGGAGGCCGGCGCCGCGCTGTCGAGCATCAAGGTCGACCCGATCAAGGGGACGACGCTCTACGACGACATCGTGCTCGCCTCGGAGACGCTCGCCGAAGAGGACAACCGCGCGCGGATCATCATCATCGTCACCGACGGAAACGAGACGCGTTCGTCCGCGACGCTCGCGGACGCGATCAAGGCTGCGGGCGAGGCGGAGACGACCGTCTACGTCGTCGCCATCGAGAGCAAGGCGTTCACGCCCGGCCCGCTGAAGTATCTTGCCCAGCGGACGGGGGGCAGGTACTACGGCACGCCTTCACCCGCTGCTCTCAACGGCATCTACGCCGAGCTGGCTAACGAGCTGAAGCGGACCTGGCGGCTCGACTACATCACTTCGGGGCGGCCCGGAGAGTCTCCGAAGCTCGTCGCGCAGGTGCCTGGGCTCGGCCGCGACACCGCGAGCGCCCCGATTCCGGCGACGGCGGACGAGGAGAGGCCGGGCGGCCTGTTGCCGGCTGCTGCCTACGGCCGCGGCGGCTCCATGGGCCTTGCGCTCCTCGTCGGCTTGCTCGTGCTCGTTGCCGTGATCCTCTTCTCCACGTCGGCCGGCGCCGACCGAATCCGCGCCCAGGTGCAGAGGCACATCGCGCCGAAGCCGAAGCGGTCGAAGAAGGCGAAGGAGAAGAAGGACCGCCTTCAGTCGTTCGCCGGGCTCTTCCGCCTCACGGAGAGCGCGCTGGGCGAGACGCGGATCTGGCTTCGCCTGCGCCGACTCATCGAGCGCGCCGACCTGCCGCTGAAGACGGCGGAGCTCTTCTACATGATGGGTGCTTCGGCGATTCTCGTCGGGCTCCTGACGACGCTGATCGCGTCCTCGAGCTTGATCTCGCTCCTCGGTCTCCTCGTCGGGGCGGTGCTTCCGGCGGGCTGGGTCTGGCTGAAGGGCCATCGACGGCTCCAGGCGTTCGAGAACCAGCTCCCTGACATCCTCCTCGGCGTCGCCGCGTCGCTCAAGGCCGGTCACAGCTTCAAGCAGGCGCTTCAGGCGGTCGTCGACGACGGAGCCGAGCCGGCCGCCAAGGAGTTCAAGCGCGTGCTCACGGAGTCGCGTCTCGGCCGCCCGCTCGCCGACTCGCTGCACGACATGGTGGAACGCGTCGGCTCAAAGAACCTCTCGTTCATCGTCACGGCGATCGCCGTGCAGAGCCAGGTCGGTGGCTCGCTCGCGACGCTGTTCGACATGGTCGCCGACACCGTGCGGAACCGTCAGCAGTTCGCGCGGAAGATCAAGGCCCTCACGGCAATGGGCCGCATGTCGGCCTACGTGCTCGTCGGGCTGCCGTTCTTTCTCGCCGGAGCGCTGTCCCTCCTCAACCCGGACTACATGGCGCCGCTCTTCAACACCTCCGCTGGCCACAAGATGATCATGCTGAGCCTCGTGATGATGGCCATCGGATCCCTGCTCCTCAAGAAGATCGTCTCGTTCAAGGGGTGACGTGATGCTGATGCTCGTGGTCGCGCTGCTGTGCCTCGCCGGATCGGTGTACCTCGTGGCGGAGCACGTGAGCCTCCCGGCGAGAGAGCGCATGCTCTCGTTTCGCCGCGCGGCTGCGTACGGCATGCGAAGGCAGAAGAAGGACAGTTCGCTTCAGGGCTCGCTGAGGACGCGGGCGCTCTTGCCGGCGATGGAGCACGCCGCTCGCACCGTCCTCCGCATGAACCCGAAGATGACAGTCGAAACCGTGCAGCTGAGGCTGCTGTCGGCAGGCCTCGGCCGGCGCGTCACGCCCATGGCCTTTCTCTCCGCGAAGGGATTCACCGCCATCGCCGGGCTCGTGTTCGGGATCATCGTCTTCAGCCCGGCGAAGGGCCCGGTGATGGGATTCGCGCTGGGAATGGCACTTGGAGCTGTCGGCTTCATCGCTCCGGACTTCGTCCTCAACAAGAAGATCCGCAGCCGCCAGGAGCGACTCAGCCAGGATCTTCCCGACGCGCTCGACTTGCTCGCCGTCAGCGTCGAGGCTGGCCTCGGCTTCGATGCCGCAGTGGCGAAGATCACGGAGCAGGTGGAAGGGCCACTCGGCGAAGAGTTCGCGCTCACGCTCGCCGAGATGCGGATCGGCGAGAGCCGCCAGGAGGCGCTGAAGAAGCTTGCAGACCGAACGGGCATCCCCGAGATCGCCGCGTTCGCCCGGGCGATCGTGCAGGCCGACCAGTTCGGAATCTCGCTCGGTCGCATCCTCCGGGTCCAGGCTGTCGACACGCGTCAACGGCGCCAGATCGCAGCCGAGGAGAAGGCGATGAAGGCACCCGTGAAGATGCTGTTCCCGACGGTCATCTTCATCTTCCCGTCGATGTTCATCGTCATTCTCGGGCCGGCGTTCCTCAACATCTCGAAGGTACTGACGCTCTAGCACCATGGCCGCACGAGACGCTGAACACGACGTCGAGCGAGGCTTCGGCACGGGGCTGCGCGCGCAACTCGGCAAGCGCGTGCGAGCCGAGACGGAGGCGCCCGCTCCGGAGCCGGCAGAGCCGGTCGTCGAGGCCCACACCCTGGATCCCACGCCGACCGTCAGCGCAGCCGCAGACCGCGAAGAGCTCAACGAGGAGCGAGCCGCGCTCGACGAACGAGCGCAGGGGCTTGTGGATACGAAGCAGGAGCTCGACGCGCGCGAGGCGCGGATGGCCGAGCGGGAGGCCGAGCTCGCGAACGCTCGGGCGGAGCTCGAGCAGCGCGAAGAGGCGATGCTCCGCGAGTTGAAGCAGCGCGAGCAGGAGCTGGAGGAGCGCAGCCGGTCGATCGACGAGCTCGAGAAGGACGTCGCGGCGCACCGTCGGGACATCGAGGCGACCGCCGGCCGCAGGTCCGTCGAGCTGCTCGCCGAGCGCGAGGCGATTCAGGCGGAGGTCGACCGCCTCCGTGCCGACGGCGAGCGCATGTCCGAGGAACGGGCCGCGCTGGGCAGGGAACGCGCCGAGCTCGAGCGCTTTCTCCAGGAGCTCGACGGGCGTGAGGCCGAGCTCAGTCGGCGAAAGGCCGATCTCGAGCGGCTCGCCCACGAGGCGACGCGAGGCCGGGATCTCGGCGCCGTCGAGCTCGAGATGAGCCGCAGGCAGGAGGAGATCGACCGCAAGCAGAAGGAGATCGACCGGAAGCAGCTGGAGATCGAGCGGCTCGCCCGCGAGGCGACGCGCGGCCGTGACATCGACGAGCTGCAGGCGAAGCTCGAGGTGCGGGAGCAGGAGATCACGAGACGCGAGTCGGATTACGCGAGCGCAGAGAGCCTCCTCGAATCCGAGCGCGTGCGGCTCGAGCGCCGCGAGCGGCGGATCGCGGGCGGCGAGGAAACGCTGGCGCAGCGGCTACGCGAGCTCGACGAGCGCGAGGACGTGATCGAGCGCCGCGAGGTCTCGGCAGAGACCGACATCGAGATCGAACAGGAGAAGCTCGAGCGGCGCGAGCGCGAGCTCGTAGAGCGCGAGCAGCGCGTGGCTCAGCGGGAGTCGAGCCTCGAGGCCTATGTCGCGAGCACGCAGTCCGAGTTCCAGCGCCGCGAACGCGCGCTGAAGAGCGCCTGACGGCCCCTCCTGTTCTTGGGGCGCCGCTGGCAAAGACGGCGGGCGTTCGGCGCGCGTGCCGTCGCTCGAGGTGGGCGCCGAAGTGCTCGAGGAGGCTAGCAGCGTCGACCTCCACGCGACGCTCGAGTCGTCGGGCTAGATCCTATGGAGTGCCCGGCGCCTCGCTCGTAAGCTGGCGCGGGTTGCCGTCCGGATAGTCCCGGGCGTAGAGCGGCAATTACCTACCGCGTTGTCCTGCAGGCGAAGGTCGGCGGGAAGCGGTCGACAAGGCGAGCTCGCAGAGGAGCCGCTCCACTGCGACGCGTCGGCAGCCTCCTCCGCCTGAGCGGCGTCTCCGCGCTGACCGCACTCGCCCTGAGCGTCGACCTCGGCGACCAGGGGCGTGCCGGGCTCGCTTTCAACAACACAAGAAAGGCCGCAACCGCGGATTCGGGGACGCGATAAACACCGGCCCCGATGCTGTTCAGTCGATGATCAGCGTCACCTGGCGCTGGATGACGTTGCCGTTCTTGTCCTGGATGTCGAAGAAGAGGTAATACGTCCGCCTCGTGCCGTTGGGCGCGAAGGTGAACGTCGCCCAGCCGTCCTGGCCGATCGAGGACTGCATCTGGATGCCCGCCTGGAACTGGTTATTCGGTCCGAACACCTTGATGTTGGCGCCGATCAGCGCGCCCGCGCCGTTGCGCGCGGCGAGCTCCTGGACCGAGAGGCGTACGACCGGCGAAACGTTGAGCTTCGCCCTGACGATGGGATTGCGCGCGTCGAGTGGCTTCGCTC
>JBKJWA010000084.1:0-9075 GCA_046716705.1 Gaiellaceae bacterium | reverse complement strand
AACGACATCGGCGACACGAAGACGATGGCGCACCTCCTGAAGTACGACTCCGTGCTGGGGCCGTTCTCCGGTCACGTGGAGTCGGCGGACGACTCGATCACCGTCGACGGATCGCGCATCGCGAAGCTGACGTTCCGCGACCCGGCGGAGCTTCCCTGGAGCGACCTGGGCGTGGACATCGCCGTCGAGTCGACGGGGCTCTTCACGAAGCGCGCGCAGGCGGAGGCGCATCTCACGGCGGGGGCGAAGAAGGTCGTCATCTCCGCGCCGGCCACCGACCCGGACGTGACGCTCGTGCTCGGGGTGAACGACGACGACTACGACCCGGCGGAGCACAACATCCTCTCGAATGCCTCCTGCACGACGAATTGCGTCGCGCCGATGGCGAAGGTGCTCCACGACGCGTTCACGGTCGAGCAGGGCTTCATGACGACCGTGCACGCCTATACGAACGACCAGCGCGTCCTCGACCTCCCGCACGAGGACCTGCGTCGCGCCCGCGCGGCCGCGATCAACCTCATTCCCACCTCCACGGGGGCGGCGAAGGCGGTCGGGCTCGTCCTCCCAGACCTTGCCGGCAAGGTGGACGGGATGTCCATCCGCGCACCGGTGCCCGACGGCTCCGTCGTCGATTTCGTCGTTCGCGTCGGCCGCGAGACGACGGTGGCCGAGGTCAACGGCATCTTCGAGGAGGTCGCCGACACCGGGCCGCTCGAGGGGATCCTCCGCTACACGGACGAGCCGATCGTCTCCTCGGACGTCGTCGGCTCGTCGTATTCGTGCGTTTTCGACAGCGGGTTGACGATGGTCTCGGGAACGATGGTCAAGGTCTTCGGCTGGTACGACAACGAGTGGGGCTACAGCTGCCGCCTCGAGGATCTCGTCGGGCGAATGGCGCAGAAGCTCGCCCCGGCACCGGTCGCCGCGAAGGCGTGAACCTCCCGCGGTCCGTCCGCGAGGCGGACGTCGCAGGCAAGCACGTCCTCGTGCGCGCAGACCTCAACGTCCCGCTCGAAGACGGCGAGGTTGCCGACGACCTGCGTATTCGCTCCTCGGTGCCGACACTGGAGTGGCTTCTCGATCACGGCGCGCGGGAAGTCGTAGTCGCCTCCCATCTCGGCCGCCCGGATGGCGTAGATCCCGACTATTCCCTCGCACCATGCGCGCATCGCCTGCGCACGCTGCTGCCGGACGAGAGGGTTCGCGTGCTGGAGAACACGCGGTTCGACGAGCGGGAGGCGGCGAACGACCCGGCGTTCGCGGCTGAGCTTGCGGACGGAATGGACCTGTACGTGAACGACGCGTTCGGAGCTGCGCATCGCGCTCATGCGTCGACGGAGGCCGTGGCCCACATTCTGCCCGCGTACGCCGGTCTGCTGATGGAGGCCGAGTTCGTTCACCTCGGCCGCCTGCTGGGGGACGTCGAGCGGCCGTTCGTGCTTGTCGCAGGCGGCGCGAAGGTCGAAGACAAGCTCGGCGTGCTGCGGAACGTCGGCGGCAGGGCGGACACGGTGATCGTCGGCGGGAAGATGGCCGAGGAGCTACGCGATGACAATCCCCTCGACTTCGAGGTCGAGCTGCCGAGCGACGTGGTGGCCGCAGCCGCCTTCGAGGAGGACGCCGAGACAAAGGTGACGGCGTTCGATGCTCTGCCCGGGGGCTGGCTCGGGCTAGACATCGGCCCCGAGACCCGTCAGCGCTTTGCCGAGCTGGTCGCCGGCGCCCGCACGATCTTCTGGAACGGCCCCATGGGCGTCTTCGAGTGGCCGCCCTTCGCCGAGGGGACGCGCGCCGTCGCGGTGGCCGTCGCGCAGGCCGATGCGTACTCCGTCGTCGGCGGCGGCGACTCTGTGCGGGCGATCAACGAGCTCGGCCTCGCGGATCGCGTGTCCTGGGTATCTACGGGTGGCGGCGCCGCGCTCGAGTTTCTGGAGGGCAAGGAGCTGCCGGGCCTCGCAGCGATTCCGGACGAGTAAACTCGTGCCATGTCCGACGAGCTGAAAAGCACCGCCAACGCACTCGTCGCGCCGGGGAAGGGCATCCTCGCCGCCGACGAATCGAGCGGCACCATCAAGAAGCGCTTCGACTCCATCGGCGTCGAGTCGACGGAGGAGGCGAGGCGCGGCTACCGCGATCTTCTCTTCACGACAGACGGCGCCGCCGACCACATCTCCGGAGTCATCCTCTACGACGAGACGATTCGCCAGTCGTCCGCCGACGGCACGCCGTTTCCCGCGAAGCTCGCCGACCAGGGGATCATCCCGGGCATCAAGGTCGACGCCGGCGCGAAGGATCTCGCGAACGCGCCGGGCGAGAAGATCACCGAGGGTCTCGACGGCCTCAGGGAGCGGCTGGCGGAGTATCGCGAGCTCGGCGCCCGGTTCACGAAGTGGCGGGCCGTCATCACGATCGGCGAGGAGATCCCGAGCGAGTACTGCGTGTGGACGAATGCCCACGCGCTCGCCCGCTTCGCGGGGCTGAGCCAGGAGGCCGGCCTCGTGCCGATCGTCGAGCCGGAGGTGCTGATGGACGGCGAGCACACGATCGAGCGCTCGTTCGACGTCACCGCCCGGACGCTGCACGCGACGTTCACGGAGCTGCGCGACCAGCGCGTGCGCTTCGAGGGGATCCTCCTGAAGCCGAACATGGTGCTGTCGGGCTACGAATGCCCGACACAGGCGGGCGTGGACGAGGTGGCGGAGAAGACGCTCTTGTGCTTCGAGCGCCACGTGCCCGCTGCCGTTCCCGGCATCGTCTTCCTCTCCGGGGGCCAGTCCGACGAGGACGCCACCGCGAACCTGAACGCGATGAACGCCAGAGGGCCGCACGCGTGGGAGCTCTCGTACTCGTACGGCCGCGCGCTCCAAGCGCCGGCGCTCAAGGCGTGGGGAGGAGACCCGGCGAACGCCGAGGCGGCGCAGGCGGCATACCTGCACCGGGCACGCATGAACGGCCTCGCGCGATCTGGTGACTACTCGCCGGAGCTCGAGAAGCCCGTACCGGCGTAGTCAGGCGTCGAAGGCGGCGCGAGGTATGCCACCTTGGCGGCAGCGTGCTCGCTCACGAGCCGCCTGAGCGTCCCCGATTGCGAGCGGATCACGAGCGACTCCGTCACGGCGCCGCCGGCGTCGTCGAAGCGCACACCGCGCAGCATCGTGCCGTCCGTGACGCCTGTCGCAGACATGATCAGGTCGTGGCCCCTCACGATGTCGTCAGTCGCCAGCTTCCGGTCGACGTCGTGGCCGGCGTCGACGAGCGTCTGCCGTTCGTCGTCCGAACGCGGCCATAGTCGTCCTTGCATCGCGCCGCCCAGGGACTTCACGGCCGCAGCCGAGATGACGCCTTCGGGCGTGCCACCGACGCCCATCAGCAGGTCGACGCCGCTGCCCGGCGTCGCAGCCGCGATCGCGGGTGCGACGTCGCCGTCGGTGATGAGGGACACCCGCGCGCCCACCTCGCGAAGTGCTGCGATGAGGTCTATGTGGCGGTCCCGGTCGAGGACGACCACTGTCACGTCGTCCGGGCGCATCCCTTTGGCTTCCGCGACCCGCCTTACGTTGTCGCCCGGCGACGCGTCGAGGTCGATCGCGTCCTTCGCCTCCGGCCCCACGGCGATCTTGTCCATGTACACAGCCGCCCCCGGGAACAGCATCGTTCCTCCCTCGGCGAATGCGATGACCGCGATCGAGTTCGGCGCCCCGCGGGCGCAGAGATTCGTGCCTTCGAGCGGATCGACGGCGATGTCGACTTCGGGGCCCTCGCCGGTGCCGACCTGCTCGCCGTTATAGAGCATCGGCGCCTCGTCCTTCTCCCCTTCGCCGATGACCACAGTGCCGCGAATGGGGATCGTTTCCATCACGCGTCTCATCGCGTCGACGGCTGCTTGATCGGCGGCTACCTTGTCCCCGCGGCCGCGCCACCGCGCGGCCGCCATCGCCGCGGCCTCGGTGATGCGCACGACCTCGAGCGCAAGTGTCCGGTCGAGAGCTCCTCGCATGCCCGGATCGTAAACGGGCTGTAGATTCCGAGCGTGAAGACGCCGCTCGTCGCCGGAAACTGGAAGCTCTTCAAAGGCCCGGCCGAGGCGCACGAGTTCTGTCTCGAGCTCCGCGACCGCCTTGCCTCGGTGGACGGCGTCGACGTCGCCGTTTGTCCGCCTTTCGTTTCGCTCGGAGCCGCGGTGCTGGCGCTGGCCGGCACCGAGGTGGCGGTCGCCGCCCAGAACGTCCACTGGGAGGAGGCAGGGGCGTTCACCGGCGAGGTCTCGCCAGGGATGCTGCGGGAGATGGGCGTCTACGGCGCGATCGTCGGCCACTCCGAGCGCAGGCAGTACTTCGGCGAGACGGACGAGGTAGTGGCGCGGCGAGCGGCAGCTGCGCTGGAAGCGGGGCTGTTCGTCATCGCTTGCGTGGGCGAGCTGGAGCACGAGCGCGAGCGGGGGGAGACCGAGGATGTGCTCCGCCGCCAGGCATCCGTTCTCGAGGCGCACGAGAACCTCGTCGTCGCCTACGAGCCGGTCTGGGCCATCGGGACGGGCAAGACAGCGACCCCGGAGCTGGCACAGGAGGCGCACGCGTTCGTGAAGACGATCATCGACGTACCCGTGCTCTATGGCGGGTCGGTCAAGCCCGAGAACGCCGCGGAGCTGCTCGCGCAGCCGGCTGTCGACGGCGCGCTCGTGGGCGGGGCGTCGCTCGAGATCGAGTCGTTCGCGAGCATCTGCGAGGCAGCATCAGCCGCCGCCTCGTAGCGCTCGTCATCCTCGACGGCTGGGGGTGCGCGCCGCCGGGGTGCGGGAATGCGGTCGAGCTGGCGTCGACGCCCGTATTCGACCGGCTCTGGGCGACGTACCCTCACACCACCATCGTTGCCTCGGGTGAGGCGGCCGGGCTGCCGGAGGGGCAGATGGGGAACTCCGAGGTGGGGCACCTGACGATCGGCGCCGGCAGGCGGCTCTACCAGGACCTCACGCGAATCTCGAAGGCGATCGAGAACGGGTCGTTCTTCGAGAACGAGGCCCTCCGCGCGGCGTTCGAGCGCGGCGAGCACGTCCATCTGCTCGGTCTCGTCTCGTACGGGGGGGTCCACTCGCACATCGACCACCTTCGTGCGCTGCTTCACTTCGCGCCGGAGAAGACGTGGATCCATGCGTTCACGGACGGCCGAGACGTGTCCCCACATGCGGCGGTCAAGGATCTCGCCGAGCTGCCGGCCGGACGCATCGCCACCGTCTGCGGCCGCTACTACGCGATGGATCGGGACAAGCACTGGGAGCGGACCGAACGTGCGCTGGCCGCCATCCTCGGCGGAAATGGACACGTCCGAGGGACAGTCCCTGCAGCAGAAGTGCAGCGGAACTACGACGCGGGCGTCACTGACGAGTTCATCGAGCCTGTCATGCTCGCCGGGCGCCGGCGGCTCGACCCCGAGCACGACAGTGCGATCTTCTTCAACTTCAGGCCCGACCGCGCGCGGCAGCTGTCGCGGAAGTTGCTGGACGCGGGCGTCGACCTGACGACGATGACGCGGTACGACGACGACCTCGACTGCCCGGTAGCGTTTGGCGAGCAACTGGTCGAGGAAACGCTTGCCGAGACGCTGGCGGGCGCCGGCATCCGCCAGCTGCACGTCGCGGAGACCGAGAAATATGCCCACGTGACGTACTTCCTGAACGGCGGCCGCGAGGATCCGTGGCCGGGCGAGACCCGCGAGCTCATCCCTTCCCCGCGGGACGTGGGCACGTACGACGAGAAGCCGGAGATGTCGGCGCCCGAGGTCACGCGAACGTTCGTGGAGGCGGTGGAGACGGGCAGCTACGGGTTTGCGATCGTGAACTTCGCGAACCCGGACATGGTCGGCCACTCGGGCGTGATTCCCGCGGTAGTGCAAGCCGTGGAGGCGGTCGATCGCTGCCTCGGCGAGGTCGTGGCAGCCGTGGAGCGAGCCGGGGGCGTCTGCCTCGTGACGGCGGACCACGGCAATGCGGAGCAGATGCTCGAGCCGGACGGTGTCAGCCCGCACACGGCCCACACGTCGAACCCCGTGCCGCTGATCGTGACCGACCCCGACCTCGCCCTCCGCGACGGTGGCGAGCTGGCCGATCTCGCGCCCACGTGCCTTGAATTGTTAGGGGTGCGTTCGCCCTCCGTTATGACCGGAAGATCCCTGGTAAGAACGCCGTAATTCACGCCTTTCGCGGCCTCCGTGCGAAGGGGCACGAGGCTATACTCACGCGGTCTTGTCGCTACCTCAGCCTGATCTGGCGATCCTCCGCAAAGCTCAGCGCGGTGATGAGCGAGCCTTCTCGATCATCGTCCGGACCTACGAGACGCCGGTCTACAACTACGTGCTGCGGCTCGTCCACGACCGCTCGCTTGCCGAGGATCTCACGCAAGAGGTGTTCCTCCGCGTCTTCCAGGGCCTGCCGAAGTTCTCCCTGCGCTGCAAGTTCACGACGTGGCTCTTCCAGGTGACGAAGAACCGTGTCCTCGACGAGCTCCGCGCGAACGAGCGCAGACCGCGACACCTCGTGGCCATCGACGAGATCGCACCGCTGGAGGTGCTCGACGCTCCGATCGAGCGGCTCGAGGCGATCGACACGCTCTGGCGCGCCGTCGACGAGCTCAACCCCGACCTGAAGATGGCACTGCTGCTCCGCGACGTCGTCGGCTTGCCGTACGCCGAGATCGCCGACGCCCTCGAGGTCACGCTCGCCACCGTGAAGTGGCGCATCCACAAAGCGCGGGACGAAGTGCAGATCGCGCTTGTTCGCGAGGGCGTCACGTACGGCGCTGCCGGCAGGACTGAAGTCGCCGTCCCCGCCGCCTCGAACGGCAAGCTCTAAACGCCGTACGCGAGCCGCTCGGCGAGAGAGGCGGGCAGGCCCGCCTCGCGGATCTCCGCCTGCGTCGCCTCCACGTCGTACTCGATGCGCCTGAACGACGCGCGTCCTGCTGCGAGGTCGAGGAGCAGCCAGGCCGCGCGCCAGTCGCCGTCCCTCGGCTGCCCCACCGAGCCTGGGTTGCAGAGCCGACGACCGGGCGCGAGGCCGATCTCGGTATCGGCCGGCGCGTGGGTGCCCGAGAACTCGCCGTCCTCGAGCGCGACAGCGAAGGGAACATGGCTGTGGCCCACGAGCACGAGTGGCGTCTCCGTCAGCTCGAGCGTCGCGAGCGCCGCCTCCCCGCCCAGCACGTACTCCCACACGGGATCGCGAGCGCTGGCATGGAAGAGCTCAGCGAGCGCGTGTCGCGCCTTCGGCGTCAAGCCGCCGATGAAGCTGCGTGACGCGTCGTCGAGCATGTCGCGTGTCCACCTGCCGGCGGTCGTAGCGTCGGCGTTGAAGTGGGCTTCGAGCACCTCGCCGCCCAGCGCGAGCAGATCGTGGTTGCCGGCGAGACAGATGTCGGCCGCCTCTCGAACGAGCGAGCAGCACTCGTTCGGGCGCGCGCCGTAGCCGACGGTATCGCCGAGACACCAGACCTCGTCGGGCGATTCCTGCTCGACCGCACCGAGCACCGCCCGGAGCGCATGGGCGTTACCGTGGACGTCCGAGATGACTGCAACTCGCAAGCGTGGCCTCCTGCTGGGATCCGGAACGCTACTGATCGCGCTGGGCGTGTGGCTGGTCGCCGCCTGGCTGCTCTGGGAGACGAGCGTGCCGGACGACCTCCGCATCCCCGACGCGGCCGCGAGCGACCACTTCACGCCCGACGAGCTCGACGACGCCGACCGGTATGAGCTGTTCCATCGGGTGAACTGGCTCGCGTCGACGGCGCTCCTGCTCGCCGTGCTCGGCATCTATGCGGCTAAGGGAGCGCGCTTCATGCGGGAGTCCGCTGCCGGGCCGATCGGCACGGGGATGCTGCTCGCAATGCTCGGCTTCGGGCTCGTCTGGCTCGTGAACCTTCCGTTTCTCGTCGCGGGCAACTGGTGGGACCGCCGCCACGACGTCTCGAAGGTCGATTACGTCGAGCTCGTATTCGGAGGCTGGCTCGCGCTCGGCGCGGAGTTCCTCTTCCTCTCGCTCGCGGTGCTCATCGTCATGGGTTTCGCACGGCTGGCCGGAGACTGGTGGTGGATCCCGGGCAGCCTCGCCTTCGTCGCCCTGGCGACGCTCTTCGTCTTCATCTCGCCCTTCCTCACGACCGGCGCGGAAAAGATCGAGGACGCGGGCCTGGCCGCCGACGTCCGGCGCCTCGCGCAGATCCAGGGCGCCGAGGACATCGAGGTGCGCGTGGAGGACGTCGACCGCTACACGTCCGCGGCCAACGCCTACGCGACCGGGATCGGGCCCACGCGCAAGGTGTTTCTCTGGAACACGCTGCTCGATGGGCGCTTCGAGGACGAGGAGGTGCTCGCGGTCACCGCGCACGAGTTCGGCCATCACTCGCAGGAGCATCTGCCGAAGGCGATCGCGTGGTACGCGCTATTCGCCGTCCCCGGGGCCTGGGCGATCGCCCGCATCACGCGGCGCCGCGGTGGGATGAGTCGCCCGGAGGCCGTGCCCCTGTCGCTCTTCGCGCTCGTCGTCCTCGCGCTCGTCGCCCAGCCGCTCCAGAATGTCATCTCACGTCACATGGAGGCGGAGGCGGACTGGGAGGCGCTGGAGACGACGCGTGACCCCGACGCGGTGACCGGCCTCTTCAAGCGCTTCTCGACGACGAGCCTCGGCGACCCGACGCCGCCGGGATGGGCATACGTCATGCTCGACACGCACCCGCCGCTGCTCGACCGAATCGAGATGGCGGAGGCATGGCGAGGTCGCAATTCGGGCGTGACCCCGCTGTTCGACGACCGATGAGGCCATGACCCGCACGATCACGCCGCGGGAGGTGGGGATCGCCGCCGGGGCGTTCGTCGTCCTGCTCGTCGTCGGCACGATCGGCTACTCCCTGCTGCTCGACGAGAGCCCCTTCGAGGCGCTCTTCCGCACGGTGAACACGATCTATACGGCGGGCCTCGTCGACGCCCCCGACGACACGGCCGCGAGGGTGTTCACGCTCGCGCTCGTCGTCGGGGGTGTGGCAGTCTTCCTCTACGTCTTCGCGCTGCTCATCGAGCTCGCGGTCAGCG
>JBKJWA010000083.1:0-15918 GCA_046716705.1 Gaiellaceae bacterium | reverse complement strand
TGGGTGGTCTCGAGGTCGAGCACGACATCGGAGAGCGGCAGTGCGTCGTTGAGCGGCGTGCCGGGCTCCCACTTGTCCGCCAGGACGATGATGCCGGTGTGGTCGTCGCCGAGCTCGAGCTCCTGCTCGGAGAGGATCATCCCGGCGGACAACGAGCCGCGGAGCGTGGCCTGCTCGAGCACGCGTCCGTCGGGAAGCACTGCCCCTGGCAGCGCGACGGCGTCGGTGGCGCCGGCCCCGAAGTTCCACGCGCCGCAGACGATCTGGCGGGGGCTTCCTTCGCCCACGTCCACAGAGCACAGCTGAAGCCGGTCGGCATTCGGGTGCTTGCCGGCTTCCACGACGCGTCCGACGCGGTACAGATCGAGGTTGCCGTCCGTGTCGGCGACGCCACGCGTCTCGATCCGCTCCACCTCGCAGCTCGTGAACAGCAGGCGCTGCGCGAGCTCGGCGACGGGCATGTCCACCTCGACGTAGTCGCGCAACCACGAGATCGGGACCCTCACGTCAGAACTGCCTCAGCACGCGGAGGTCGTTCTCCCAGAACATGCGGATGTCCGGGATGCCATGACGTTGCGCGGCGATGCGGTCGAGCCCGAGGCCCCACGCGAAGCCACTCCACTCGTTCGGGTCGTAACCGACGTTCTCGAACACGGCGGGGTCGACCACGCCGGCGCCGCCCATCTCGAACCAGCCCGAGTGCTTGCAGAACGCGCAGCCACGGCCTTCGCAGAGAAAGCAGGTGACGTCGAACTCCACGGACGGCTCCGTGAATGGGAAAAAGCCCGTTCGCATGCGCACGTCGCGGTCGCCGCCGAACATTGCGTGGAAGAAGTGCAGGAGCGTGCCCTTGAGGTCGGCGAGCGTGATGTGGCGGTCGACGGCCAGCGCCTCCACCTGGTGGAACACGGGCGTGCTCTTCGGACTCGGCGTGTCTCGCCGGTATGTCCGGCCGGGGGCGGCGATGTAGACGGGCGGCTGCCTCGTTTCCATCACGCGGATCTGCCCGGTCGACGTGTGCGTCCGCAAGAGCGTGTTGTCGTCGACGTAGAACGTGTCCCTTGACGACCGCGAGGGGTGCGTCAGCGGCTGGTTGAGCGCGTCGAAGTTGTGCCAGACCGTGTCCACCTCGGGGCTGTCGACGATCTCGTACCCGAGCCCGAGAAAGATGTCCTCGACCTCCCGCATGATCTGCGTGAGCGGATGGAGGTGCCCCAGCGGCGGCACCTTGCCCGGCAGCGTGACGTCGAGGCTCTCGGCCGCGTCGAGCCTCTCGGTCCGCTCGAGGGCGGCGCGGCGGTCCTCGACGGCAACTTCGAGCCGCTCGCGTACGGCGTTGAGCGCCATGCCCGTCTCGCGGTCACGTACTTCCCGCAGCGCGAGCTTCAGCTCGCTCTTGCGGCCGAGGAAGCGGACGCGCAGCTCGTCGAGCTCGTCCAGCGTCGAAGCCGCCCCCATCGCGCTCAGAGCCTCGTTCTCGAGCGCCTGGGCGTCCATCCGCCGACTGTACCATCGGCCCTCGTGACCTCCCGGTACGACCCTTTCGCCGCCGTCTACGACACGTGGGCAGCGGACATGACCGAGGACGTGCCGTTCTACGTCGAGCTCGCACGGGAGGCTGGCGGGCCCATCGTCGAACTGGCCGTCGGCAACGGCCGCGTGGCGATTCCCGTGGCGCTCGAAACGGGCCGGCGCGTGACGGGGATCGATCTGTCGCCGGCGATGATCGCCCAGGCCCGCGTCCGCGCGGAACAGACAGGCGCCGACCTCGACCTCCACGAGGGCGACATACGCGACTTCGAGCTCGAAGAGCCGGCAGCGCTCGTCTACTGCCCGTTCCGCGCGCTGCTCCACCTGCCGACGTGGCGCGACAAGCGACGCGTCTTCGAGCGCGTCGCCGCGAATCTCCCGCCGGGCGGCCGTTTCGCCTGGAACGCGTTCTGCTTCAACCATCACATCGCCGCGCGGCTCGACGGCACGAGGCAGGCGGACCCGCTTCCCCACACGTTCCGGTACGCGGCGGCCGACAACCGCATCAACATCGAGCTGGAAGAAGGCGGCGCCATCTCGCTCTGGTGGGCGACGAAGTCGGAGTGGGAAGGCCTGATCGACGTAGCCGGCCTGGAGGTGGAGGCGCTCTACGGCTGGTTCGACAGGCGGCCGTTCGACGACGAGAGCCAGGAGTTCGTGTGGGTGACGCGGAAGCCGGCGTAGCTTCGGTATACGACGCGATCGCGCGGCTCTACGACCCGTGGAGCCGCAGTGTCGTCGAGGACGTGTCGTTCTACGTCGAGGAGGCATCGCGCGCGGCGCCCGGGCCGGTCGTGGAGCTCGGAGTGGGAACGGGCCGCATCGCGGTTCCGGTCGCCGCAGCCGGCATCGCCGTCATCGGTGTCGACTCATCCGCGGGCATGCTCGACATCTGCCGCGAGGCGGCGGAGCTGGCGGGTGTCTCCGGGTTGCTCGACCTGCGGCTCGGCGATTACACGAGGCCGCCCGTGGCCGAGGCCGTCTCGCTCGTCACGTGCCCGTTCCGGGCGTACCTCCATCTCCGCACGGAGGAGGAGCGGCTGGAGGCGCTGCGCGCGGCTCACGGCCTCCTCGTGCCCGGAGGGCGGCTCGTCTTCGACGTGTTCACACCGAGCGCAGAGGACATCGAGGAGACGCACGGGCGCTGGCTCGAGCGCGAGCCGGGCATCTTCGAGCGAGCCGACTGGGACACGCAGCGCCGCGTCCTGAACCTGTCGCTGCGCGGCCCGGTCGGCGAGACGACGATGGCGCTCGCCTGGACGTCTCAACCAGAGTGGCAAGCGCTGCTCGACAAAGCCGGCTTCACCGTCGAGGCGTGTTACGGCTGGTTCGACCGCCGGCCGTGGGCGGGCGAGGAGGATTCGATTTGGATCGCGAGCCGTCCTGTTCTAGGCTAGGCATGTGAGCGCCTGGATCTGGATCCTCATTCTCCTCGGCGTGCTGGTCGTACTCGCGGTGATCGTCGTCGCGATGTACAACAAGCTCGTCAGCCTCCGCAACCGCGCCGAGAACGCGTGGGCGCAGGTCGACGTCCAACTGCGCAAGCGCTACGACCTCATCCCGAACCTCGTCGAGGCGGTCAAGGGCTACGCCGCGCACGAGCGACAGGTGTTTCAGGAAGTGACGGAGGCGCGGACCCGCGCGCAGCAGGCGCAGGGCGTCCAGGAACAGGCGCAGGCCGAGAACATGTTGTCGGCAGCGATCGGGCGGCTCTTCGCCGTGGCCGAGGCGTACCCCGAGCTGCGCGCCACCGAGAACTTCCAGCAGCTCCAGGCAGCGCTCACAGAGGTCGAGGGCGACATCGCCGTCTCCCGCCAGGTCTACAACGACACCGTCCTCACGTACGACACCGCGCTCGAGACCGTGCCGACGAGCATCATCGCCGGCGTCTTCAATTTCCGGCCGCGCGAGTACTTCGAGGTCGAGGAGGCCGCGATCCGCGAGGCTCCTCAGGTGAGCTTCCCCTGATTCGCGGCCGCGCCGCTCTCCTCCTCAGCTTCGTAGCCGCCCTCGCGCTGCTGGTCCCGGGGGCAGCGCAGGCGAAGTCGTACTCGCTCCCCAAGGCCGTCGTCCACGTCGAGATCGCGCCCGACGGCTCGCTGCTCGTGCGCGAGGACATCACGTTCGCGTACGCGGGCTCGTTCAGCGGCGCGTACAGAGACATCCCTCTGCGAACGGGCGAGCGCGTCGATCTCGTCCGCGTGAGCGAGGGCGGCAAGCGCTACCGGCCGGGCGGAAACACCGAGCTGGGTAGCTTCGATGCAGCAGACACGTACGGCGTCGAGCAGAGCGGCGACCAGGTGCGCGTCGTGTGGCACTACCGCGCGAACGGCGGCGTCCGGACGTTCACGATCAGGTACCGATTCCGCGGGCTCGCCGTCGCGTACGACGACGTCGTCGACGTCAATCTCAAGGTCTGGGGGGATCACTGGCCGGTGCCCGTCTACGACCTCCATTCGGAGATGGAGCTGCCGCGGCCGATCGGGCTCACGGGCACGCGCTACCGCGTGTGGGGTGCCCCCGAGTGGGTGCGCGGCGTGGTCGACCGGACCCGCACGGGAACGTCCTTGCGGGCAGCCAACGTCGCCTCCGGCCAGTTCGTGGAGCTGCGCACGGTCTTCCCGCGACGGCTGCTCACGTCGACCCGCGGCGCGCGAGTGATGGACGGCAACGGCTTCGCGGCCATCGTCGCCGAGCAGGGGGAGCGGGCGAACGAGTACGCAGAAGGCCGCAAGAAGATCGACGAGGCGAAGGACAACCTCGGCAGGACGATGCTCACACTCGCCGCCTTCGCGCTGCTGCCCGCGCTGGGCGTCATGTTCGTCATCTGGCTCCTCTTCGGGCGCGAGCGCGGGACCGGCTACGACCGCGAGTACGAACAGGAGCCACCCTCGGACGAGGCGCCGGCGATCGTCCCCCCGCTGCTGCGGCAGGGGACGGAGCCGGGCTCGCTCGAGTTCACGGCCACGCTCTTCGACCTCGTCCGCCGCGGCTACTACGTCGCGAAGCCGGTGACGACCGAGAAGAAGACGTGGGCGGGGCTCCGTACGGAGCAGGTCGCGGACCTCGAGCTCTTGCCGGGCGACGCCTCGGTGGAGCTGACGAAGTTCGAAGAGCCCGTCGCCAAGGTGTTCGACAACATCGTCGGCGACGGGCCGGAGGTGTTGTCGAAGATGCGCGACCGCATCGAGTCGACGCGGGCGTCGAACGCGAAGCGCTTCGCGAAGTTCAAGGAGGAGGTGTCTGAGGAGATCGGCAAGCGACGCTGGTACGTCGGCGCAGGCGCGAAGATCTTTGCGGTCGCCATCGTCGCGTCCGTCGCCGCGGCCGTGGTGCTGCTCTGGATGGGCATCGCGGGCTTTCGCCCGGAAGCCCCGCGCTGGAACGAGGTCGTCCAGATCGCGCTCGGCGTCTGCGCGATCGTCAACGCCGTCGTGCTCGT
The DNA here is from genome assembly GCA_046716705.1 of Gaiellaceae bacterium. Taxonomy (GTDB): domain Bacteria; phylum Actinomycetota; class Thermoleophilia; order Gaiellales; family Gaiellaceae; genus PALSA-612. The sequence continues at coordinate 10,946 of JBKJWA010000083.1, read as the reverse complement.
CATCGGCGTCGCCAATACAAAACTCTGGCGGCGCCGCAGCAAGGCCGGCCAGCTCGAAGCGCAGCGCTGGGAGGCGTTCCGCCGCTACCTCGCCGACTTTCCCCGCCTCGACGTCGCGCCGCCCGCGACGCTCGCGCTCTGGGAGCGGTTCCTCGTGTACGGCATCGCGTTCGGGATCGCCGAGCGCGTGCTCCAGGGCGCGCAGATCCACATGCCGGAGGAGCTGGCCGAGGCCAGCTCGATCTACTGGATCAGCCCGCACGGCGACCTCGGCTCGGGCGCGAGTGCGCTCGCGATCGGCGACCTCTCCTCAGGATTCGGTTCTGCGCTAGCCCCGCCCTCGTCCAGCGGCTCCGGCGGCTTCGGCGGCGGCTTCTCCGGCGGCGGCGGAGGTGGCGGTGGGGGTGGCGGCGGCGGAGCCTGGTGAGGCCGAAAGAGCCACCTTGCCGTCGATTGCGGCCGTGGGCACTATTACTTCGTGAACGACCGAGATGTCCGGATCGTGATGGAGGCGCTCTTCGACATCCGGGCGGGCGTGTTCACCATTCTTGACGTGTTGCGAGGTGAAGACGATGACGGGGAAGCGGCGGAGGAAGAGGACTCCTGACGAGCGTCGCGCCGAGCTCGCTCGGCGAGAGGACCTCACGCGAAGGCTTCAGGAGCGAATCGACTACTACCGGGCGCGGGAAGCGGCCGCCGAACGGCGCGAAGGCTCCTCCTAACGATGGCGGCGATGCTCGTAGAGCGCTATCGCACCTGCAACGGCTACGTTAAGCGACTCGGCATCGTCGGCCATCGGGATCGACGCGACGGCGTCGCAGCTATCTAGGACGTCGGCTGGCAGACCGGCGCGCTCCGCTCCCAGCACAAACGTCACGCGCTCGCCTAGCTCGACCTCCCCCAGCGGCTGACCGCCCCCGGGGACAAGCGCGATCCGCGGCGCAGGTGCGTCCTCGAAGTCCAGCAGCGGCACGCGGAAGATCGCGCCGGCCGAGCTGCGCAATGCCTTCGGCGACGTGGGATCCGCGCAGCCGGACGATAGTGCGACGAAGGCGCCGAACGCATCGGCCGTCCGGATGAGCGTCCCGACGTTCCCCGGATCGGCGACACGCCAGAGCGCGATGCCGACGGCTCCCGGCTCAGCCTTGCGCAGCCCATCGTCCCGGAAGACCGCGATCACCCTCGCCGGATGCGCGAGCTCCGAGACGTCCGCGAGCAGCTGCGGGTCGACGTCGACGCCGGCCGTGAGCACGTCCTCCGGCTCGAGACCGGCGTCGAGGCCGGCCTGGACGAGATCCTCGCCCTCGACGACGAACAGACCGAGCCGACGCCGCTGCGCGCCCGAGCGCAGGCGCCGGACGAGCTTGAGCCGCGGGTTGGCTGCCGAGGTGATCACCCCGGCAGCGTATGCCTACGTCTCGAGAGCCGCTTTCGCCTTTGCGGCGATCACCTTGAACGCGTCAGGATCGGCGACCGCGATATCGGCGAGCACCTTGCGGTCGAGCTCGATCTCGGCCTTCTTACAGCCGGCGACGAACTGGTTGTAGGAGAGGCCCTCGCGGCGCGCGGCTGCGTTGATGCGGACGATCCACAGGCTCCGCATCGAGCGCTTGCGGACTCGCCGGTCGCGGTACGCGTAGACGAGCGACTTGTCGACCTGCTCCTTCGCACGTGTGTAGCTGATGTGCTTGAGGCCCCAGTAGCCCTTGGCCTGCCCGAGCACCTTGCGCCGCTTCTTGCGGCCGGCGACGGATCGCTTGACGCGCGGCATCAGTCACCCCTCAGCAGCTTCCGCACCTTGCGGACGTCGGAGGGATGCACGGCCTCGTCGCGGCCGAAGTCGCGTTTGCGCTTGGCCGACTTCCCCTCGAGGTTGTGGCTCTGCATGGCGTGACGGCGCATGAACTTACCCGTGCCCGTGACCTTGAACCGCTTCTTCGCGGAGCTTGATGACTTCTGTTTCGGCATGTGTTCCCCTAGCTTCCGGTCGCGCTCTTGACCTCGGTCTCGGCCTCGTCGGCTGCCGGCTGGTCCTTCTGGCCGGGGGCCTTGTTCGGCGCGAGCACCATGACCATGTTCCTGCCGTCCACCTCGGGCTGGGCCTCGATGTGGCCGAGCTCCGCGACCTCCTCGGCAAGCCGCATCAGCAGGTCGCGGCCCCGCTCCGGGTGGAGGTTCTCCCTCCCCCGGAACATGATCGTGACCTTGACCTTTGCGCGCTGCCCGAGGAATCGGACGACGTGGCCCTTCTTGGTCTCGTAGTCGTGTTTTCCGATCTTCGGTCTGAGCTTGATCTCCTTGACGTGTATCTGGGACTGGTGCTTGCGGGCGAGCTTGGCCTTCTGCTCCTGTTCGTACCGGTACTTCCCGTAGTCCATGACCCGCGCAACAGGCGGATCGGCCTGGGCGGCGACCTCCACGAGGTCGAGCCCCTTGGACTCCGCGTACTCGACAGCCTCCTTCGTGTCCTTGATGCCGAGCTGCTCGCCACCCTCGTCGATGAGCCGGACGCGTGGGACGCGGATCGAGTCGTTGACCCGGGTCTGGGGGACCGGACGGACGGGCTCTACGAACCGTCTCGGTCTCAAAGGGTTGTCACCAAGCCGCCTTATCCTCCTGATCGAATGACGAAACCGCTACGCAGGCGGCCCCGGACCTCGTCATTGCGACTCGGTTGAACCTCCACGGAGCTCAGGCTCGGGAGGTGAGGAACGGTGCCGCCCCTGCTTTCAGAGCATGAGGGTAGCAGCTACTTCTCGAGACATGGCTCCGGTGCGGGACCTACGCCGGTCGGGCTGCCACCGTCGCCCTGGGTGCCGTCGTACGTCGCTCTGCACGTCCAGCCGAAGTTGCTCACGACCGCCGTGACCTTCCCGGGATGGCCACGCGGCCCCGTCCGCGTGCCGTCGTGGTTGCACGATCCGCCCTGGGTCTTGTCCTTGTGGGACCACGCAGCCTGGTTCTGCTGCGGCGAGTTTCCCTTGAAGCCGGTCGCGCACTCGGCGTCCGTCGGGATCGATAGCGACCACCCGTAGTTCAGATCCGTCCCTTTCGCGTCTTCGGTGTAGGTCGTCGTGAAGGTGTCCTGATTGAAGGACGCGGCGATCGGCGTGAGCTGCGGCCGCCTACACCGCTCGTAGAACGCGTCGACCCGTCCCTGGAGCTCGCGGATGTTCGCCGCGAGCGCGCGCACCTTGCCGAGGTACGCATCCGCAAGCCGGAGGTCGAGCTTCAGGCTGCGGACGAGGTCGCGGAGCGCCTGGACATTCGCCGCCAGTTCCCGTGCCGTCTCGGAGAGGCCCAGGGCCGCCACGCCCGTTCCGAAGCCGAGTGGCGGCAGCAAGATGAGAGCCGGCCCGGTGACGAGCAGGTTGGCGACAGCGAGCACCTGTGCGGCGGCCTTGAGGTCATTCTTCGCGGCAAGACTCTTCTCAATCTCCGGAAGTGCCTTCTCGATCAGCTGTGTCGTCTTGACGAGAGTCGTCTCCCACCTTCGAGCCGAAGCGAGCAACCTGTCGAGCACCTGGGCCATGGCCTCCAGTTCGGAGCACGACGTCGCAGCTGTCGGGGCGGGCAGCGAGGCCTCGTCGGCCGCGATCGCCTTGCCAATCTGCTCCCAGAGCTCCGGGCTGACATCCTGGCGGGGCTTGTCGGCCTGCAGCGTGCGGCTCGCGCGACCCGCGGGAGCCTTGGCAAACGCCTTCACTTCGATCTTGCCGACGTTCTCGAAGCCGGGACCGCCGACGAAGAACGTCACCGTACGGCCGTTGCGCACGACGCCGACGTCCGTCGAGCGGGTCTTGCGCGCCGTCCTGCCGATCGTGCCCGCTCCGAAGGTGGCCACGCCCGAGAACGCGAGCTTCGGGTCCTTCGGGCGCAGAATCAGGGCCACGATCGCGTCGGCGAGGTGTCCGCGCCCGAGCGCCTGCTCGACGTTGCCTTTGAACGTCGCCGTCACGACGACGCCCAGCGGTTCCACGCCTGTGGTCTTGACCGACACGATGTCCAGGGCGTTGCGCTCCTTCTGTGTCAAGCCCTTCCCGCGCACCGGCCCGGAGTCGCGGCCTGTGATCGTCCCCGCGGAGGCGACTGCGAGCGCGGCCCCCGCCACGAGGACGACGGATGTGACGGTGGCCAGCGTGCGCCGCCGAGTCATGCCGCGATGATCGCTCCTGGTCGCGGCCCGGTCAACCCGTCAGCTCGGCGACCAGCTCGGCGAGGCTGCGCGTGGCCTGGCCGGCACCGCGCTCACGCACGGCCAGCGCGGACTCCGACTCCCTGTCGCCGTAGACGACGACGCGCGGGATCTTCTCGAGCTCGGCGTCGCGGATGCGCTTGGAGACGGTCTCGTCACGCTCGTCGACATCGGCGCGGGCACCCGCGTCCGCGAGCCTCGTCCGTATGCCCTCGGCGGCCGTGCGGTGACTCTCACCGACCGGGATCACGCGCACCTGCACGGGCGCGAGCCAGAGCGGGAAGTCGCCCGCGTAGTGCTCGATGAGGATGCCGAGGAAGCGCTCGAGCGAGCCCAGCAGCGCCCGATGGACGACGTACGGCGTGTGCTCGGCGTTGTCGGCGCCCATGTACGTGAGGCCGAAGCGGGCCGGCATCTGCGAGTCGAGCTGGATCGTGCCCATCTGCCACGAGCGCCCGAGCACGTCCAGCTTGTGCAGGTCGATCTTCGGGCCGTAGAAGGCGCCGTCGCCCTCGTTCACGGTGTACTCGATCTCCCGCCGTTCGAGTGCCGCCCGGAGCGCGCCCTCCGTGAAATCCCACTCCTCGTCGGTGCCGAGCTTGTTCTCGGGTCTCGTCGAGAGCTCGAAGCGCGCCGTCATCCCGAACAGCTCGTAGAGGTACGCGGCGAAGTCGAGGCAGCCGAAGATCTCGTCCTCGATCTGCTCGGGCGAGCAGAAGATGTGCGCGTCGTCCTGCGTGACGTGCTGGACGCGCAGGAGGCCGTGCAGCGTGCCGGCGCGCTCGTTGCGGTGCAGCGTGGACGACTCCGCATAGCGGTACGGCAGGTCGCGGTAGCTGCGGAGGTCGGAGCCGAAGAGCAGCATGTGGCCGGGGCAGTTCATCGGCTTCAGGCCGAGCGTGCGTTCCTCCCCATAGGGCACGAGGAACATGTCGTCGCGGAACTTCTCCCAGTGGCCGGAGGTGATCCAGACGGCGGTGTCGTACATGAGCGGCGTCTTCACCTCGACGTAGCCGCGCCTGGCATTCTCGCGGCGCCGCAGGTCCTCGAGCGCGTTCCAGAGCACCATCCCCTTCGGGTGCCAGAACGGCATGCCCGGCGCGCTGTCGTCCAAGTGGAAGAGGTCGAGCTGCTGCCCGAGCTTGCGGTGATCGCGGCGTTTCGCCTCCTCCAGCCGCTCGAGGTACGCGTCGAGGTCCTCCTGCGTATAGAAGGCGGTGCCGTAGATCCGCGTCAGCTGCGCGTTCTTCTCGTCGCCACGCCAGTACGCGCCCGCGAGCCCGGTGAGCTTCACGGCCTTGATCGGCTTCGAGTCCTGGAGGTGCGGGCCGCGGCAGAGGTCGGTGAACTCGCCCTGCGTGTAGAGCGAGATGTCGCCCTCGGCCGTGTCGACGAGCTCGACCTTGTACGTCTCCCCCTCGGCCGAGAAGCGCTCGCGCGCTTCGTCGGGGGAGCTTTCCTCGCGCGTCCACTCGCGGCCCTCGGCGAGCTCGCGGCGGATCTCTTCCTCGATCCGTTCGAGATCCGTCTCGTGGATCGGTTCCTGAAACTCGAAGTCGTAGTAGAAGCCGTTCTCGATCGGCGGCCCGATGGCGATCTTCACGCCCGGGTAGAGCCGCCGCACCGCCTCGGCCAGAAGGTGCGCCGCCGAGTGCCGAAGGACGTAGAGCGCGTCCGGGTCGTCTCGGTTCCGCGTCGTGAGAATCTCGATCTCGCCGCCGTCCGTCAGCGGCAGCCGCAGGTCCTGGACATGGCCGTTCGAGCGCGCGAGCACGGCCTGCTCGGCGAGCTTCGGCCCGATCGCCTTCGCAGCGTCTAGCCCCGACGCCCCGTCCGGCAGCTCGAGCTCCGACTTGTCGGGGAGGACGACCTTCACTCGCCCGCCTCGAAGGCGGCCTCGCGTGCGTCGGCCGCACGCTGCCAGCGGCGATCGAAGAACACCGCCATCCAGATCGACATCTCGAAGAGGAGTAACAGCGGGATCGCCGTGAAGAGCAGCGTCACGGGGTCGACGCCCGGCATGGCCACGGCGAGCGCCACCACCGCGACGTAGCCGATCCGACGGTTCCGGCGCAGCTTGCTCGACGGGACGATCCCGAGCCGCGCGAGGGTGAGCACGAAGATCGGCAGCTCGAACACGATCGAGAGCGCGATCAGCACCCAGAGGACGAACGTGTAGTAGTCCTTCGCCCTCAGCTGGATGTCGAACTGGTCCTCGTTGAAGTTCGTAAGGAAGTCGATCGAGGCCGGCAGCGCGACGAAGTACGCAAAGAGCAGGCCGCCGAGGAAGAGGATCGTGGCGAAGGCGGTGAAGCCGAGCACGACCCGCTGCGTGTGCTCGTGAACGGCGGGGGCGAGAAAGCTCCACAGCTGCCAGAGGATGATCGGCAGCGCGATGGCCACGGCCGCCCAGAAGCTGATCATGAACGTCGTGATGAACGGCTCGGCGACCGCGAACGTCGTCGGCTTCACGCCCGGATCCAGCGGCCTGTTGAGCCAGCCGATGATGGTGTCGTGGAAGGTGAACGTCACGACGAACGCTGCCCCGACAGCGATGAGGCACCAGAGGAGCCGCGTACGCAGCTCACCCAGGTGGTCGACGAGCGGCGCTTCCTCCCCGGGGGCAAGCCGCCGCGGAATCACACGGCGCATGGCTGCCTACGTCGTCGTGCTATCGGGCTTCGGCTTGGGCTTCGGCTTCGCCGGCTGGGCGGGCTCCTCCGCCGGCAGCTCGGGCGCCACGTCATCGTCGTCGCCGCTCATGCTCAGCGAGCTCTTGAACTCACGCATGCCTTTGCCGATCGAGCGCCCCATCTCGGGCAGCCGCTTCGGGCCGAACACGAGCAGCGCGACGACGAGGAGGATGAGGATCTCGCCCGGTCCGACCCAGCCTGGCATAGGGCTAGGGTACCACCGGCCTGCGGACGGGCGGTAGCGGCGTCAGCACCTGCTCGAGCTTGTCGCGGAGGTGCTCAAAGTCGGGCGGCAGCACGAGCGCCTCGCCGAGATGCTCGGAGTCCTCGTCGATGTCGAAGCCCGGCCCGAGCGTCGCGATCTCGAAGAGCACGCCGCTCGGCTCGCGGAAGTAAATCGAGCGGAACCAGAAGCGGTCGACGATCGGGGTGGGCCGCAGACCTCCGCGCGCGACGCGCTGCTGCCACTCCTCATGGTCGTCCATCGTCGACGCCCAGGCGACGTGATGCACGGCGCCGGCGCCCACCGCACCGGGCTCCGGCGGCGCCGGATCGTAGGCGTAGAAGCCGCCGCGCCGGGCGCCGCGGGCCTCCCATTCACCGTTTCGGGCCGGCGTGAACGCAAGCGTCTCCTCGAGCGTCGCGCGACTCGCTTCCGGGTCGGTGCTGTACGCGCGCACGCCGTCGAAGCCCTGCAGCGCGAGCTCCTTCGGGATATCCGGGTGGTCGGCGACGAGCGGAGCGTCCTCCGTGTCCACGACCGCGAGCTCGTGCTCCAGGCCCTCGGGGTCGGCGAAGCGGAGAAACCCGTCGCCCCGCTCTCCGCCCACACGCTGCTCCCAGAAGTCGAGGGCCTCGGTGGAGGCGACTCGCCACACGATGCGGTGCACCATGCCGGCGCCCGCTCGGCCGGGACGTGAGTTGGGGTACTCGAAGAAGGTGATGTCCGAGCCCGGGCTTCCGTGCTCGTCCGCATAGAACAGGTGGTAGACGGTCGGATCGTCCTGGTTCACCGTCTTCTTCACGAGCCGCAGGCCGAGCGTGCCGGTGTAGTACTCGACGTTCCCGGGCGCATCGCCGGTGATGCACGTGACGTGATGGACGCCTTCGAGCTTCATCGCGCGTACCGTACCCACGACCACCGTGCTGACCGAAGTTCATGGTCGGCGCAGAAGGCGCCACGATGACGTCCCTGCACTCGACCCGCGGCGCTCCGCACGCCGGCGGCCCGGACGGCCGAATGCGAGCCACGGAGACGGGACGCGGTCTCGGTCGTCGCCAATGCCAGCCCGAGCGCCGCACCGGGCGCAGTCGAGAACAGCGTCTCCCTCGCGTGCTAACTACGCGTCGCTCTCGCCTGAGAGCGGTAGCCAGACGCGAAACACGGTCTCTCCCGGCATCGAGCGCAGCTCGACGCTGCCGCGGCTGCGGTCGGCGACGATTCGCCTGACGACATCCAACCCGAGGCCCGTTCCCTCGCCAACCTCCTTCGTCGTGAAGAACGGGTCGAATATGCGGGGCTGCACGTCCGCGGGAATCCCGGACCCATCGTCTTCGACCTCGACGGCGATGCCGACGCCGTCGAGGCGCGTCCGGATCGTCAATTTCCCTCCGGGGGCCATGGCGTCGACGGCATTGTCGACGAGGTTCGTCCAGACCTGGTTGAGCTCGCCGCCCCGCGCAGGCAGCGGCGGCAGCCCGGTCGCGTAGCTCCTGACGACCTCGATGTCCTTGGCCCGCAGCTTGTGCCCGAGGATCGTCAGCGTGTCCTCGATGCCCCGATGGACGTCGATGTCTTGAACGGGCGCCTGATCCATGTAGGAGTACGAGGTCACGACGCCGACGAGGTCGCTGATGACCTGCGAGCTGCGACCAACGGTCATCGCGAGCTCGCTCGCTTCCAGCCCGCGACAGATCCACACGAGCGCCGCCCCTTGCTCTAGAGGAATCGTCTCGGCAATGCCTTCGAGGTCGTCGACGGTCAGGCCGGCAGTCGCGAACGTCGTCGCGAGCATGGGAATCTCCCCGTAGCCCCTGTCGTCGAGCCATTCCTGCAGCTCCCGCTCGCGGTCGGCCGAGTCGAGCGCCCCCAGCGCCGGGATGGCGGTAGTCCGGTCGTCGAGCTCCCGCCGTAGCTCGGCGAGCCGCCGCCACTGATCGTAACCGGCGCCCGTGCGCGCCAGCTCCAGGGTCGCCGCCTCGAGGTCGTCAAGCGCCTGCCCCAGCTGCGCCGAGGCCCTGCCTGCGGCGGACGCGGGATTGTTCAGCTCGTGCGCGAGGCCGGCGGAGAGCTTGCCGAGCGCGGCCATCTTCTCTGCCTGCCGCATCGCCTGCTCGGCTTGCTTCTGCTGCGTCACGTCTGCGCCGAACACGAACACGAACTCCGACTCGGCGTCGCGGCGATGGGTGAACATGAAGTCGCGATCTCCAACGCGAGCTTCGAGCGGCCGCGGCAAGACGGCCGCCGTCATCTCCTGCCACAGCTCGTCGTCCATCCCCGGGCAGACGTCTACCCAGCGCCGGCCGTCGAGATCGTCGCCGAACACGTCGTTCGCCGCGCGGTTCGCGAGCAGCACCACGCCGTCGAGATGGAGGCGCAGCACCGGGGCCGGATTCATGTCCGGGAAGCGGGCCACCTCGGCCAGCGCAGCCGCCTGTTCGGCGAGCAGGCGCTCGTGCGCGCGGAGCTCGGTGACGTCGTGGCCGTACGCGAAGACGTCGCGTTCCGCGTCATCGCGGCGGTGCGTGAATACGAAGCGGCGCTCCCCGACATCGGCCTCGACTTCGACCAGCCCCGGCGCGCCGAGGATGCCCTGCCACGCCTCGTCGTCGACGCCGGGGTAGACGTCCTTCCAGCAGCGACCGACGAGCTCCCTTCCGAAGACCGCGTGCGCCGCCGCGTTGGCCATGAGCACGTTCGCCTCGCGATCGAGCCGCAGCACCGGCGACGGGTTCATCTCCGGGAAGCGCGCCAGCTCGCTCGGGAGATCGCGCGGAGCGGTCATGTCGGCGCGATGCTACTGCGCGCTCGCGGGACCTGAAACCGCCCGGACGCGTACCGTACGGCGTAGCACCGTGACCGCGCTGCTCGCCTTCCTCGCCGTCTCCGCGCTCGTGATCTGCACTCCCGGCCAGGACACGGCGCTCACGATCCGCAACACGCTGTCGGGCGGCCGCTCCGGCGGCGTCGCCACCGCTGCCGGCGTGGCGCTCGGCCAGGCCGTCTGGACGGTGGCTGCCGCTATCGGCATCGCAGTCCTCGTCGCGGCGTCGGAGCCGGCGTTTCTCGCCCTCAAGCTCGCGGGTGCGGCCTACCTCGTCTTCCTCGGAGCACAGACGCTCTGGCACGCGCTGCGCGGGAGCTACACACGGCCGGGCGCTTCCGATCGAACGCTGCAACCACGCGCGGCAATGCGTCAGGGCCTCGTCAGCAATCTCGGCAATCCGAAGATGGCGGCGTTCTTCACGAGCCTCCTGCCGCAGTTCGGCGACGGGGTCGCGGTACTCCTCGGCCTCGGACTCGTCTTCAGCCTCATGACGCTCGCGTGGCTCTCCGGATACGCCTTCGCCGTGGCGAAGACGAGCGCGTTCCTCCTGCGACCACGCGTGCGCAGGGCGCTCGACGCGATCACCGGGGCGGTGCTCGTCGCCTTCGGGCTGCGGCTCGCCGCCGAGAGGGGCTGATGGTCTCCGTCGCACAGGCGCGGCGGCTCGCGCTCGCGCTACCCGAGGCTGTCGAGCAGGATCACCACGGCCGGCCGTCGTTCCGCGTCGGCGGGAAGATCTTCGCGACGCTCTGGGACGACGAGCACATGAACGTCATGCTCGACGAGGGCGGCATCCTCACCACGGTCCACGAAGATCCTCGGACCTACGAGGAAGTCTGGTGGGGCAAGAAGCTCGCGGCAGTGCGCGTAAACCTCCCTCGCGCCGAGTCGAAGGCGCTCGAGCAACTCCTCACCGAGGCCTGGGAGCTGCGAGCCCCGAAGCGGCTGCTTTGAGACTGCTCAGATCCAGCGGCGCCGCTTGAAGACGAAGTAGAGGGTGACGGAGAACGC
>JBKJWA010000082.1:0-5835 GCA_046716705.1 Gaiellaceae bacterium | reverse complement strand
CGACGAGGTACGGATCGACCGCGACGATCATCCGCGCTGCCAACGGTCGCGGGCGATGGCGACGAGCTCGGACAAGGCGGTGTCCAGTTCCTCGTCGCGGGTGCGCTCCAGACGCTCTCGGAGGATGGGGACGATCTCGGCCTTCTGTCGCCGGTTCACGAAAACGACGAAGCGGAAGCCAAAGCGTGCCTCGTAGCGGCGGTTGAGCTCTGCCAACTCGGCCAGCACCGCGGGATCGTCGTCGGCACCCTGCTCAGCGGCCGAGCGTGCAGAGAGGCCATCCCGCTGACCGATCGCAGGATGGGCGGCGAGCGCAGCGAGTTTCTCATCCTCGGTCAGCATGCGGACGGCATCGCTTGCGTTGCCGAGCGGATCCTCGATCTCCGCCAGCCGCTCGACGAGCGCCGTGCGGCCCTCGAAGAGCTCCTCGAGCTCGTCAGCCGTCAGCTGCCCCGGTAGATCACGCACGAGTAGGGCGAGAGCAGCAGCGGCACGTGGTAGTGCTGTCCGGGGTCGAGCTGAATCGTCGCCTCCACCTTGTCGAAGAAGTCGCTCTGACAGTAGAAGACCAGCCTGTACTCGCCAGGTCCGAGGGACTGTCCCTCGGACAGGTCCATAACGCGCCCGTCTCTGTCGGTCTCCTGAAGCGAGATGAGCTCCTGGCCGTGGTAGAGGCCTACCTTGATGCCGGCGCCGGGCTCACCGCGTTCGGTGTCGAGCACGTGCGTGGAGATCACGCTGCGGAGGATCTCATGTCAGCCCCAGCGGCGGAAGCCGCCCTCCGAGTTGATCACCTGGCCTGTGACCCACTCCGCGTCGTCAGAGCACAACCAGGCGATGAGCCGCGCGGCATCGTCGGGAAGGCCGACCCGCCCGAGGGGGAAGCGGCTTGGAACCGCTCCTTCGAGCCAGCCGGTGTCGGTCGGACCGGGATTGACGGTGTTGACGGTGATACACCGTTCGATAAGCGTGTCGGAAAGAGTGACGGTGAGCTGCTGTATTGCCCCTTTGGACGCCGCATACGCGATCTCGCGGTTCATGGGGGCAAGATGCTGCCCGGAGGTGAGTAGCACGACCCGGCCGCCTGCTCGGCCGTCGTGCTGCGCTGCGAATTCCTTCACGAGCAGGAGCGCGGCGCGGACGTTGACGTGGAGGTGTGCGTCGAGCTCCTCGGGGGTGAGCTCGTCGAGGGCGCCAAGCCGACTCAGCGTGTGGTTGACGACAAGGACGTCGATGTGGCCTAGCGCCGCTTGCGCCGCAGCGATCACGGTTGCAGGCGCCCCGGCGTCTGTGAAGTCGGCCTCGACGTGCGCCACAGGGCCACCGACCTGCTCCAGCTCGGCGAGAACGTCCTCCATTCCGCCCGGGTCCGGGTTCTCGTCACCGGCCGCCCACGAGTGCACCAGTACGCCGTTGCCTGCTTCGAGGAGCCGGCGAGCGACCGCGAAGCCGATCCCATTCCGCCGGCTGACCCCGGTCACGACGGCCGATCGAGTCACGCGATGCCCTCCAGTCGCTTCGCTTGCCGGCGGTGCGCGCGGGCGATCTCGTCCTCTTCGGCCCTGACGAGGTGGGAGTTGCGGACCACCTCGTCGCCGCCCACGAGCAGCCGGTCCACGCGATGTGGCGCCGACAGCACGAGCCCCGCCACGCGATCCTCGGCGCCGCCCAGCTCGAGGCCGTCAGTGCGCCACACGGCGAGATCAGCGCACTTGCCGGCCTCGATCGAGCCGATGTCGTTGCGCGCAAGCACAGCAGCGCCACCGCGCGTGCCGAGTCGCAATGCCTCGCGGCAGGTCATCGCCCCCGGCCCTCCGCGGCCACGCGCGACGAGGAGTGCCTGCTTCACGTCGAAGAACAGATCCGAGCGCTCGTTCGACGCCGAGCCGTCCACGCCGAGGCCCACCCGCACGCCCGCATCGACCAGCTCGCGCACGGGCGCCACGCCGGCTCCCAGCCGGAGGTTGGACGTCGGGCAGTGAGCGACACCGACTCCGGCGCGCGCGAACGTCTCCACATCCGTGGGAGAGAGATGGACACAGTGCGCGCACCAGACGTCCGCAGCCGTCCAGCCGAGCTCGGCGAGGTATTCCACGGGCGTGCTCCCGTACAGCTCGCGGCAGTACGCCTCCTCCTCGACGGTCTCCGCGAGGTGGGTGTGGAGCTGCAGGCCCAGGCGCCGAGCGAGCCCCGCCGAGTCGCCCATCAGCTCCTTCGTGACGGAGAACGGCGAGCACGGCGCGACCGCGATCTGCACCATCGCGCCCGGATCGGGGTCGTGCAGGCGGCCCGCGAGCTCCTCGGTCGCCGCCAGCACGGAGTCCGCGTCCTCGACGACCGAGTCCGGCGGCAGGCCACCCGACGACTCGCCGAGATCCATCGACCCGCGCGAGGCGACGATGCGTACGCCGAGCTCCTGCGCCGCCCGTACCTCCGCCTCCACGAGGCCGCCCGTGCCGCGCGGAAACACGTAGTGATGGTCGAAAACCGTCGTGCAGCCGGACAGGGCGAGCTCGGCGATGCCCGTGCGGGCCGCCGCGTACACGGCTTCGTCATCGAGCCGCGCCCAGAGCGGATAGAGCTCGCGCAGCCATGTGAAGAGATCGGCGTCTTGCGCCCGCGCCCGTGTGAGCGTCTGGAAGAGGTGGTGATGGGTGTTGATGAGTCCGGGCGTGACGACAGCCCCGGCGAGATCGATCACCTCGTCGGCCTCGGGCGGCGCATCCTCGCCGACGCTCGAGATCACGGATCCGTCGACGAGCACCCAGCCCGACTCGTGCTCCGTGCCCGCGTCGTCCATCGTCACGATCCACCCGTTCGCGAGCAGCCGGCGCACCTTCCACGGACCCTACTAAGGTCGTATAGTCGGGGATCGGTTTCGTGGGACGACGGGAGGGTGACATGAAGAGGAAGCGCATCACGCTTGGACTCGTCGTGCTCGGGCTCGTGGTCGCCGCGCTCGGCATGACGTCCAGCGTCGGGGCGAAGGCGAGCGCCCCGTACAAGGTCGCCTGGATCTATCCGGGGCCGCACAACGACGGCGGGTGGTCGCAGTCGCACGACGAAGGCCGCCTGTATGTGCAGAAGCGGCTCGGCAGCGCCAAGGTGCAGACGACATACAAGGAGAGCGTCTTCTCGAACGCCAACGTGCCGCAGGTCGTCGCGGGCCTCGTTCGCGATGGCAACAAGATGATCTTCGGAGCGTCGTTCGGCATGTTCGAGAACGGCGTCAACGGCCAGCTGTACCGGAAGTTCCCGGATGTGCTCTTCGAGCAGGCCACGGGGCTTCAGATCAAGAAGAACCAGTCGGAGTACTTCGGCGCCGGTGAGGACACGATCTACCTTTCCGGCATCGCAGCAGGAGCCGCAACGAAGAAGGGCCTGATCGGCTACATCGTGCCGTTCGGCATCCCCGAGGTCGTGCGGCATATCAATGCCTTCGCCCTCGGTGCGCAGCTCGCGAATCCCAAGGCGAAGGTGAAGCTCATCTGGACGAACTCGTGGTACTCGCCGCCGAAGGAGACAGCTGCTGCGAAGGCTCTGATCTCGGCCGGCGTCGACGTGCTCGGCCAGAACGTCGACAGTCCCGCCGCGGGCGTCGTCGCCGAGAAGGCCGGCGTTCCGTGGGTCGGCTACGACTCGGACGCCCGGAAGACGGCGCCGAAACAGTGGCTGACGGCCGCCGTCTACAACTGGGGCCCGTACTACCTCCGCCGTGTGAAGGCGGCGATCAATGGGACGTGGAAGCCGGGGTTCTACTACGGCTCGATCAAGGACGGCTTCACGTCACTGGCCCCATACGGGCCGAAGGTGAGCGCGAAGACGAAGGCGATGATCGCGGCGAAGAAGAAGGCGATCGTCTCCGGGAAGTTCAACGTCTTCCAGGGCCCGCTCTATGACCAGAAGGGCAAGCTGATGGTGCCCAAGGGGAAGACGCTGAAAGTGCTGCCCGACCTCTACGCCATGCAGTGGCTCGTCAAGGGCGTGATCGGGAAGGTCTCGAGCGTCCTGCCGCCGGGCTAGATCGTTGGGGGAGGCAACTCCCGGTTCAGTCACCGAGAGAGGCGCCGGTTCAGCCGGCGCCTCTTCTCCTCTCGCCGTGCGGATGAGCGGGATCACGAAGCGCTTTCCGGGCGTGGTCGCGAACGAGGACGTCCACTTCGAAGCACGGGTCGGGGAGGTACACGCCCTGCTCGGGGAGAACGGCGCGGGCAAGACGACGCTCTCGAACATCCTCACCGGGCTCTACCGGCCCGACGAGGGCGAGATCGAGCTCTACGGCGAGCCCGTGCGCTTCCACTCGCCACGCGACGCGCTCGACGCGGGCATCTGCATGGTGCACCAGCACTTTCGCCTGGTCGAGCCGTTCTCCGTGGCCGAGAACGTCCTACTCGGGGATCACCGCGGCGAGGGTCGCCGCCTCTTCGTCCACCCGCCGGCGATCGAGCGTCGCGTGGCGCAGCTTGGCCAGGAGTACGGCCTGGCGGTGGATCCGCACGCTCGCATGTGGCAGCTCTCGATCGGCGAGCAGCAGCGGGTCGAGATCTTGAAGGCGCTCTACCGCGACGCGCGAGTTCTCATCATGGACGAGCCGACCGCGGTGCTCACGCCGCAGGAGGCCGACGCGCTGTTTGCGACCCTGCGCTCGATGGCCGCGGAGGGCCGGACCGTGATCTTCATCTCGCACAAGCTCCACGAGGTGATGGCCGTCGCGGATCGCGTGACCGTGCTTCGTGGCGGGCGGACGGTGGCGACGGTCGATGCGTCCGAGGCGACGCTGCGCTCGCTCGCCGCGTTGATGGTGGGACGCGAGGTGGAAGGCACGCGGCGGTCGGTGCCGGACCACACACCGGGCGATGTGGCGCTCGAGCTTGCAGGCCTGAGCGCCGGCGGCGACCGCGGCGGCGACGCAGTGCGGAACGTGTCGCTGCGGGTGCGCGCCGGCGAGATCGTGGGTATCGCCGGAGTGGCCGGCAACGGCCCGCGTGAGCTGGCCGCGACGATCTCCGACATCCTGGCGGAGGTGCGCGTCGTGGTCGCCGATTGGCGAGCGATGCTGCAGCGCGTCGAGGCTGGGCGCAAACAGCTGGAGCTGGCCCAGTCGAACCTCCCGCCGGAGGCTCTGGGCGAGGCGACCGCATTTCTGCACTGGCTCGAGCAGAGCAACTTCACCTTCCTCGGCGCGCGCGAGTTCGAGCTCACCGGCGATCCCGACGCTCACAAACAGGGAACGGGCGACCTCGCGTCGGTGGACGGCAGTGGCCTGGGCGTTCTGCGCGACGCGGACGTGCAGGTGCTGCGCCGCGGCCGCGAGCTGGTGGCGATGACACCCGAGGTGCGGCGGTTCTTCTTCGCGCCGTCGCCGCTCATCATCACCAAGGCCAACGTTGTCAGCCGGGTGCACCGGCGCGCGCACATGGACTACATCGGCATCAAGACCTACCACGGCGACGGCAAGCCGAAGGGAGAGGTCCGCTTCGTCGGCCTGTTCACCTCGCAGGCATACGTCAGCTCGCCCAGCCAGATTCCCCTGCTGCGCCACAAGGTCCAAACGGTGCTGGCAGAGTCCGGCTACCCGGCGGCCAGCCACGCCGGCAAGGCGCTGCTCAACGTTCTGGACACGTTTCCCCGCGACGAGCTGTTCCAGATCGGGGACGAGCAGCTGCAAGCGTGGGCCGAGGGCATCCTCGACCTGGAGACACGGCCGCGGGTGCGCGGCTTTGTCCGCGTCGATCGATTCGACCGGTTCGTGTCGGCGCTGATCTATGCCCCGCGCGACCGCTACACCACGCGGGTGCGCGAGCGCATCGCCGCGCTCCTGGCCGAGGCCTACAA
>JBKJWA010000081.1:0-2934 GCA_046716705.1 Gaiellaceae bacterium | reverse complement strand
TGCATGAAGGTCGAGCGCGCGTCGATCACCTGCATCCGGTACATGCCGACGTTGCGGGTCCCGTCCGGCGACTTCGTGATGACTGCGGGCAGCGTGATGAACGGCGCCGGGTCGCCGGGCCAGCACGTCTGGATCGGTAGGCGCGTGATGTCTACGTCATCGCCGGTCAGGACGATCTCCTGGCAGGCGCCCTTCGAGACGACCTTCGGCCGCGAGCCGGCGATCGACTTCAGCCTCATGAGGCCGGCAACTTTCTCGCGCAGCGTCTCGGGTGGCTGCATCTCGAGCACGTCAGCGAGCTTCTGCGCGACGTCGTCGAGCTTCTCGACGCCAAAGGCGAGGCACATGCGCCGCTCGGTGCCGAACTGGTTGATGAGCAGCGGGTGCTCGGAGCCCTTCGGGCTTTCGAAAAGCAGCGCCGGGCCACCGCCCGCCTTGATGAGGCGATCGACGATCTCGGTCACCTCGAGGTGCGGATCGACCTCCGTGGTAATGCGAAGGAGCTCGCCCTCGCGATCCAGCAAGGAGATCCACTCGCGGAGGTCTTTCAGCGGCGCCACGGCGCGGGTCAGTCTATGCCCGAGAGCGCGTACGCCACCACCTCGTCAAGCGTCATCGCCCGTCCTTTGCTCCACGCCGGCTCGATCCGCTCGGGCAGCGGCGGATCCAGCTGACTCCGGACGAAACCAACCTCCTCGTTCATCCGCTCGGCCCATCCCGCCAGGCGCGCCGCCCGTTCGTGATCGCCGGACGCGGTGGCGAAACGGGCCACACCCTCGATGCAACCCACTACGTCATCCGCATCACGGCGTCGAACCGCGATCTGCAGCGACTCCACGAGGAGCACCCGCGCCCGGTCCGGGTCGCCGCTGCGCAGCGCCACGTCTGCCAAGAGCGTGAGCGCGGAGGTCATGTGCGTGCTCTCGGCCGCATCGACACGTTGCCACTCGAGCGCTTCCTCGAGCGACGCCATCTCCTTAACGACGTCGCCCTCGGCGCGCGCCACTCCCGCGACGGAAATGAGGCCCCGCCCGAGACCGGCCGATCCGACCTCCCGCCGGAGCGAGACGCTCTCTTCTGCGAGCCTGCGCGCGGCTGTTAGGTCACCTCGCATGAGAGCAACATCAGCGAGCGTCGACAAGGCGGCGGCTTCCCATCGCCTCTCCCCGAGCTCACGAAAGATCGCGAGGGACTCGCTCGATGCCCGCTCGGCAAGATCTAGGTCCCCCTGAAACCTCGCGAAGTCGGCCAGGCCTCCGAGCGCATGCGCGCGCCGCTCCGGCTTCGACCCCGGCAGCTCGAGAGCTTGCTCGAGCCACGCCCGACCCTGACGGGCGAAACCATGTCCGAGCCAGAAGGGCCACACGCCGGAGCCGATCCCCAGCGCCGCGTCCGCATCTCGCCTGGCCAGCGACCACTCGACGGCAGCGCTGAAGTTCTCGTGCTCCTGTTCGACGACATCCCTCCAGTCGCCTCCACCCACGACGAGCTCGGGCCACCGACGATCAGCCATCGCCGCGAAGAACGTCGCGTGCCGTGTTCGCAACGCCTGCCCCTCCCCCGAATCCTCGAGTCGCTCGGACGCGTACTCCCGGATCGTCTCCAGCATCCAGTAGCGGCCATCCGTGAAGCGCAGGAGGCTCTTCTCGACCAGCGACTGGAGGAGGTCGAGGTCTGCGCCACAGACTCCTTCCGCTGCGTCCAGCGTGCAGCCGCCGGCAAAGGCCGAAAGATGCGCAAAGAGCCATTGCTCCTCCTCGGTCAGCAGGTCGTAGGACCACTCGATGGTGGCTCTGAGCGTCCGCTGGCGCGCGTCGGCATCGCGGCCGCCCTTCAGCAGGTCGAGCCGCCCCGAGATGCGGTCGAGGATCTGCCCCGCAGTGAGGGCGGTCGTGCGCGCGGCCGCTAGCTCAACCGCAAGTGGCAAGTCGTCGAGTCGGTCGCAAAGCTCGGCGATGATTGCGTCCCCCTCCAGACCCGAGCGTGCGCAGAAGAGCTCGGTCGCCTCGGACGCGGTCAACGGCGGCACGCGATACTCGACCTCGCCCTGCACCCGCAGCAGTTCGCGACTCGTGACGAGCACCCGGATATTCGGGCAGCTCGTCAGGAGGGACGAGACCTCCGGGGCTGCGGCGACGACATGCTCGAAGTTGTCGAGCAGCAGGAGCAGCCGTTTGTGGGCGACGTGCTCGGCGAGACCGTCCTTCGCCCCGAGCGCCTGTGCGGCGCTCGGCAGGACGAGCTCAGGGTCGCGAAGCGAAGCCAGCGGCACCCAGAAGACACCGTCCGGGAAGGCTTCCGCAGCCCTGCCGGCCGCCTGCAGAGCAAGCCGGGTCTTTCCGGTGCCGCCGGGGCCGGTGAGCGTCAGCAGGCGGGTGCCCTCGAGCAGGCCGACGGCCTCGGCTAGCTCGCGCTCTCTCCCCAGGAACGGCGTCGCAGGGACGGGGAGGTTCGTGCGGTAGAGGGACTTGAGCAGCGCGAAGTCGCCCTCCCCCAGCTGGTAGACGCGCTCGGGCGCGGAAAGATCCTTGAAGCGGTGCTCACCGAGATCTCGGAGCTCGACTTCGACGAGAGGGGCGGTGGAGGCGGACACGAGTACCTGTCCGCCGTGACCGGCGGCAGCGATGCGGGCGGCGCGGTGGACGTCGTCTCCGGCATACCCGTCCTCGGTCAGCAACGGCGTGCCCGTGTGCAGACCGATGCGCACCTGGATGAGCCCCGATGCCAGCGCCTCGATCATCGCCTCGGCAGCTGCAAGCGCTCCCGGCGCGGTCGGGAACGCGAAGAAGAACGCGTCGCCCTGCGTGTCCACCTCCACGCCGCCCTCCGCATCGCAGGCCTCGCGTACCACGCGCCGGTGCTCGGCTAGAGCCTCCGCGTAGGCCTCTGTACCAAGGTCGTGCAGCAGCCGCGTCGAGCCCTCCACGTCCGTGA
>JBKJWA010000080.1:0-7610 GCA_046716705.1 Gaiellaceae bacterium | reverse complement strand
CGCTAAGGGGGCGGCGCGGTTGGGAGGGGAGACCTGTTCGTGCCTGTTCCGTTCGGCCTCGCGGGCGCGGGCGACCACAATCGGAGGAAGGCTGCGGCGGCGCTCGCGGCGCGCGAGCTCGCGGGAGTCGGCTCGGCCGACGCCGCCCGTGTTCTCGCGACCTTTCGCGGCGCCGGCAGGAGGCTCGAGCTGCACGGCGCCGCCGCAGGCGTGACGGTCTACGACGACTACGCCCATCACCCAGCGGAGGTCGAGGCGACGCTGGCCGCGCTGCGAGAGCTGCATCCCGCCGCGCGGGTGCTCGTCCTCTTCCAGCCGCACCTCTACTCGCGGACGCGGCACCTCGCCGACGAGCTCGGGGCGGCGTTGAGTCGGGCTGATGCGGCCTGCCTGACGGAGATCTATCCGGCGCGGGAGGAGCCCGTGCCGGGTGTGTCCGGCAAGCTCGTCGTGGACGCGCTCGCGCGCCGGCGGCCCGGGATGTGGATCGGTTGGGCGCCCGAGCTCGACGACGCCGGGCCCATGCTCGCCCGCCGCGCGCGCGCCGGCGATGTCGCGGTGACGATGGGCGCAGGCAATGTCGATGCTGCGGCGTCCGTCATCCTCCGTGAGCTCCGCAGCTGATGGCGGCTCCCCAAGCGTTCTGTCAACTCTCTCCCCCGGGGCGCTTCCGCGCCCAGCCCCCGAGATGAGCGTACCGGCGCAACAGTCACGCGTGGGTGACGGAAGAGGGCCGGAAGAGTGACGAATGATCCACAGGGAACCCTCGCCGGGCTCGAGGAGAACGTTCCGCTTGCGCGGCTCACGACAGTCGGCATCGGCGGCCCGGCGCGCTACTTCGCGCGGCCTGAACAGCTTGGCGACCTCGAAAACCTCCTCGAATGGGCGCGCCAGTCATCCCTCGCAGTATTCGTCGTCGGACTCGGGTCGAACGTGTTCGGTGCGGACTCGGGCGTGGACGGCCTCGTGCTCCGTCTCTCCGGCTATCTGGCCGCGGTCGCTATCGACGGTACGCAGCTGACCGCCGGCGGTGGCGCCCCGAACGCCGTTAGCCTGCACCGCGCCAGGGCGGCGGGCCTGGGCGGGATGGAGTTCGCGTGTGCGATCCCAGGAACGGCTGGTGGAGGCGTGCGGATGAACGCGGGCGCCTACGGTCGTGACTGGGCTGACATCGTGGAGCGCGTGCAGGTGATCGACGCCGACGGAACGGAATGGCTGACGCGCGACGACCTCGATCTCTCGTACAGGCACTCCTCACTCCCCGCTGGCCAGATCGTCGCCAGCGTGGTGTTTCGGCTCACTCCGAAAAATGTGGCCGAGATCCGGCGCGAGGTCTCGGAGCTCAACCGGCGCCGCAAGGAGGCACAGCCGATCAACCGGCGTACCTTCGGAAGCGTCTTCAAGAATCCCGACCACGAGCTCGGCGCGGGCCCGATGCTCGATGCCTGCGGGCTCAAGGGGCACACCGTCGGCGGCGCGCGAATATCACCGAGGCATGCGAACTTCATCGAGAACGTTGACGGGGCGACGGCAGCGGACGCCCTGACGCTCATGGCCGAAGCGCGGCGGCGGGCACTCGAGCAATACGGGGTCGTGCTCGAGCGAGAGGTGGAGATCCTGGGTGACGCCGAGCTGCCACCGGCCGGAGAGCGAGCGCGGCGGTAGGAACGAGGTCGCGCTCGGCGAAGTTCGGCGTGTGGCTGCCGAGGGACGCTCACAGGCACCGGCGCGCGAGAGCTCACCGGGAGCATGGCTTCCCTCCGTTCGCTCGGTGCTGGTCGGCGTAGCGGCACTGACCCTCGCGCTCGGTCTGTACGCGATCGCACGGGGCACATCGATGTTCGCAATCGAGCGCGTAGAAGTTCACGGCGTTCCACCTGGTGTGGCTGCGCGCGTACGCTCCGCCCTCGAGCCGCTCGCCGGATCGAGCCTCCTCGCGTTCGACGCCACCGACGGCAATCGCCGACTGGCGTCCGTGCCTGTTGTGGCGGGGGCGAGCTACGACCGTGACTTTCCCCACACGCTGGTCGTGAGCGTGGTGGCCGAGCGCCCGATCGCACTACTGCGACGAGGCCCCGTTGCGTGGGTCGTGTCGGACACCGGCCGTGTGTTGCGGAAGGCTTACGCGAGACCCCTGCCCGACCTGCCTCGGATCTGGTTACCCGCCGCGGCAGATCCCTTGGTTGGAGCCGTTGTTGCGGACGATTCGGCGCTCGCTGTCAGTGCGCTCGCGATCGTCCGCGATGTGCGGCTGCCCATGCCGATTCGATCCGTGAGGCTCATCGATGGAGAGATCGCGCTGACCCTGTCGTCGGGCACCGAAGTCCTCATGGGAGGTCGATCCCAGCTGCCGCTGAAGGCGGCGGTCGCGGCACGCATCCTCGAGGTGGCGCCGACCGCACAGAGGATCGACGTCAGCGTTCCCGAGCGGGTGGTCACGAGCGACACCCGGTCGGACTAGACAGTAAAGCGAGGATTGAGCTTGAGGGTTGTTCGTATCTGCGTTCGTACGGATGCGATTGACAGGTCTTGTCCGCGTCCCTACTCTGGGTAACCGCAGGCGAACGTGAGCCATCACGTTCGAGTCAAGGTCGAGATCGAGGTTGGTGGAGAGTGAGAGAACAAGCTGGTAATTACGTAGCCGTGATCAAGGTCGTCGGCGTCGGTGGCGGCGGTACGAACGCCGTAAACCGGATGGTCGACGCCGGCCTCGCCGGCGTCGAGTTCGTCGGCGTCAACACCGATGCGCAGGCATTGCTGATGAGCGACGCGGACGTGAAGATCCACATCGGCGATCAGGTGACCCGCGGTCTCGGGGCCGGCGCCGACCCGCAGGTCGGACACGCGGCCGCGTTCGAGTCGCGGGACGAGCTGAAGGAGATCCTGAAGGGCGCAGACATGGTGTTCGTGACCGCCGGCGAGGGTGGTGGCACGGGCACGGGCGCGGCGCCGATCGTCGCCGATCTCGCAAACGAGGTCGGGGCACTCACGGTGGGTGTCGTCACACGACCGTTCTCGTTCGAAGGCCGGCGGCGCTTCGACGTCGCCGAGCAGGGGATCGCCGAGCTTGCAGAGCGAGTCGACACGATCATCGTCATCGAGAACGACCGGCTGTTGCAGGTCGTGGAGAAGCAGACGACCGTCGTCGACGCGTTCAGGCTCGCTGACGACGTGCTCCGCCAGGGAGTCCAGGGCATCACCGACCTCATCACCGTGCCCGGGCTCGTGAACCTCGACTTCGCCGACGTGCGCACGATCATGCGCGAAGCCGGAACGGCGATGATGGGGATCGGCTCGGCACGCGGTGAGAACCGGGCGGCCGAGGCAGCCGGCCAGGCCGTGTCGTCGCCGCTACTCGAGGCGTCGATCGAAGGGGCCACGGGCATCCTCCTCAACATCACCGGCGGCAAGAGCGTTGGCCTGTTCGAGGTGAACGAGGCTGCCGGGGTCGTGACGTCGGCTGCGTCGGCGGACGCCAACATCATCTTCGGCGCCGTCATCGACAAGAGCATGGACGACGAGTTGCGCGTGACGGTGATCGCGACGGGCTTCGGCCAGCAGCGCCGCCGCAAGCGGAAGGCTGCGCCGGAGCGGACGTATGAGCGCGAGCGGCAGCCCGCACTGGCGACCACGCCGGTGCCCGAGGAGGGCGGCTTCGACATCCCGAAGGAAGTCCTCGACGTGCCGTCGTTCTTGCGGGACGCGTAGCGGCCGGGCGGCGTTCGAGACCGGAACGGCGAGCGGCACGGGCCGGTTAGCATCCGGCGCGTGCAGACGTTGCGCCGAACGCCGCTCCATGCCGCCCACGTTGGGCTCGGGGGGCGCATGGTGCCGTTCGCCGGCTGGGACCTGCCCGTCCAGTACGAGGGCGTGATCGCGGAGCATCGTGCCGTACGCGAGGACTGCGGCGCCTTCGACGTCTCCCATATGGGGGAGCTCGAGGTCGAAGGGCCGCGCGCGAAGGAGCTTCTGCAGCGTCTCCTGTCGAACGACCTCGACAAGATCGAGGCAGGCCAGGCGCAGTACACGTTGCTGACGAACGACTCCGGCGGCATCGTCGACGACCTCATCGTCTATCGCCTCGGCGACCACCGGTTCCTCCTCGTCGTGAATGCGGCGAACACCGCGGCCGCCTACGCATGGATCAAGGAGCGGGAGATTGGCGGTTCGGACATTCGCGATGTGTCGGACGAGTACGGGCTGATCGCCGTGCAGGGGCCACGCTCGATCGAGCGGCTGGAGCTGCCGGATGCCCCGGCGTTCACGTTCGCGGAAGCGGAGCTCGCCGGCACCCCGTGCATGGCGAACCGAACCGGCTACACGGGGGAGCTCGGCGTCGAGCTGCTCGTGATGGCCGACGATACGGCGGCGCTCTGGCAGCACGTGCTCGACAGGGGAGCGACGCCGTGCGGACTTGGCGCGCGGGACACGCTGAGGCTCGAGGTCTGCTATCCGCTGCACGGCTCGGATATCGACGAGAGCACGGATGCCATCTCGGCGGGGCTGGGGTGGACGTGCGCGCTCGACAAGGACTTCAGCGGCGCGGAGACGCTGCGGAGGATCAAGGAGGACGGCCCGGCGGAGCGTCTCGCTGCGTTCGTCATGGACGAGCCCGCGGTGCCGAGGGCGGGCATGGAGATCGTCGAAGGCGGACGAGTCACATCGGGCACGCACTCGCCGATGCTCGACTGCGGCATCGGCATGGGCTACGTACCCGCCTCGATCGCGAGCCCGGGTGAGAAGATCAGGATCGACGTGCGCGGCAAGCAGCGCACGGCGCATGTCGTCCAGAAGCCCATCTACAAACGAGAGGAGTAGTCACGTGGCGGCGAGTGAGACGTATCCGGACGAGCTCCGCTATCACCCGGCGCACGACTGGGCAAGAGTCGAGGGAGACGAGGCCACCTTGGGCATCACGTGGTACGCGCAGGACTCCCTCGGCGAGCTCGTGCACTACGAGCCCCCCGAAGTCGGAGCGGCGATGGCGAAGGACTCTGTGTACGGCGAGGTCGAGTCGGTCAAGGCCGTGTCGGACGTCATCGCGCCGCTGTCGGGCGAGGTGCTCGAGGTCAACCAGAAAGCCGTCGACGAGCCGGAGACAGTGAACGAGGATCCGTACGGCGAGGACTGGCTCGTGCGCATTCGTCTGTCCGATCCAGGTGAGGTTGACTCGCTGCTGGACGCCGCGGGCTACCGACAGCTGCTCGACGCGCAGTGAGCTACCTCTCGCTGACGGACGCCGACCGCGAGCAGATGCTCGCGGCGATCGGCGTCGGCAGCGTCGACGAGCTGTTTCGCGACATTCCGCAGGGAGTGCGGTTGGGGCGCGAGCTCGACCTCGAGCCCGCGCTCTCGGAGCCGGAGCTCGCCACGCATCTCGAAGAGCTCGCGGCGAGAAACGCCGACACGCGCCGAGAGCTGTCGTTCCTCGGCGCCGGCATCTACGACCACTACGTGCCCGCAGCCGTGGATCACATCCTCCAGCGCGGAGAGTTCCTCACCGCCTACACGCCCTATCAGCCGGAGCTCAGCCAGGGCGTGCTCCAGGCGATCTTCGAGTACCAGACCGCAATCTGCGAGCTGACGGGCATGGACGTCTCGAACGCGTCGGGCTACGACGGGATGACCGTCGCCGCCGACGCCTGCTACATGGCGAGGCACATCACCGGTCGAGCGCGCATCGTCGTTACGGAGGCCACGAATCCGCAGGTACGTCAGGTGATGAAGACGTACGCGCCAGGCTTCGGCCTCGAGGTCGTCGAGGTACCGCACGCCGGCGGTGTCACGGATCCCGCCGCCGTCGCAGCAGCCGCCGAGGAGGCAGCCGCGGTCATCTTCCAGCAGCCGAACTTCTTCGGCTGTCTCGAGCCGGCTCCAGACCTGGCGGCTGCAGCGGCAGAGGCAGGAGCGCTTGCAGTTGCCCATGTCGACCCGCTGTCGCTCGGCGTGCTCGAGGCGCCGGGACGCTACGGCTGCGCAATCGTCGCAGGAGAGGGGCAGGGCGCAGGCAACGCGCAGGCCTTCGGCGGTCCGCACTACGGGTTCCTCGCCTGCCGCTCGGAGCACATCCGGCGCATGCCCGGCCGGATCGTCGGCCAGACGACGGACGCCGAGGGCCGGCGCGGCTACGTGCTCACGCTGTCCACCCGCGAGCAGCACATCCGGCGCGAGAAGGCGACGTCGAACATCACGACGAACCAGACGTTGCTCGCGCTGGGCGGGCTCGTCTATCTGACCTGGCTCGGGCCGCAAGGGCTACGCGAGGTGGGAGAAGCCTGCGTGTCGCTCGCCGGCTATGCGCGGCGGCGACTGGAGGAGGCCGGGCTCGAGTTGCTGTTTGCGAACGAGACAACGTTCAAGGAGTTTGTCGTGCGCGTCGGACGGAGCGCGAGCGAGGTCGTCAGCGCTGCCCGGGAACACGGCGTTCATCCCGGCTACGCCCTCGGCCGCGACTACGAGGGAATGGACGACTGCCTGCTCGTGGCCGTGACCGAGAAGCGTTCACCGGCGGAGATCGACCGACTGGCCGAAGTGCTCGCGGAGGTCGGGACTTGAAGCTCATCTACGAGAAGTCGAGGCCCGGACGGACGGCGTACTCGTTTCCGCGGCACGACCTGCCGGCACCGGAAGTCCCGGACGAGCTACGACGCACTGATCCCCCGCGCCTCCCGGAAACGGCTGAGTTCGAGCTCGTCCGCCACTTCACGGAGCTGACGACCCGCAACTTCGGCGTCGACACCGGCTTCTACCCACTTGGCTCCTGCACGATGAAGCACAACCCGCGCGTGAACGAGGTCGTCGTCCGTTACCCGGGCTTCGCCGACCTTCACCCGCTGCAGGAGGAGGACGGTGCGCAGGGCGCGCTCGAGCTCATGTGGCGACTTCAGGAGATCCTCGCGGAGGTCTGCGGGCTGGATGCAGTGTCGCTCCAGCCGGCCGCAGGCTCACAGGGCGAGTTGACCGGCCTCATGCTCATGCACGCGTACTTCGCCGACCGCGGTGAGGACGACACGCGGCGACGGATCGTCGTGCCGGACACCGCTCACGGCACGAATCCGGCCAGCGTGACGATGGCCGGCTATGAGCTCGTGCAGGTGGCGACGGACGCCCGCGGCAACATCGACCTCGAAGACCTTCGCGGGAAGGTCGACGAGACGACGGCCGGTCTCATGCTCACGAACCCGTCGACGCTGGGGCTCTTCGACGAAGGGATCGAGGAGGTGCAGCGGATCTTCCACGGCGCCGGTGCCCTCATGTACTACGACGGGGCGAACCTCAATGCCGTCTGTGGCATCGCGAGGCCGGGCGACATGGGCTTCGACATCGTCCACATCAACCTCCACAAGACGTTCTCGCAGCCCCACGGTGGCGGCGGACCGGGCGGCGGGCCGATCGCCGTTCGCGATGCTTTGGAGCCGTTTCTGCCGGTGCCGCACGTCGTCCGTCGAGGCGATGGCTTCGGCTACGACTTCGACAGGCCGAAGACGATCGGCAAGGTACGGGGCTTCGCCGGTCCGTTCGGCGTCTTCGTCCGGTCGTACGCGTTCATCCGCGCGTACGGGCCGGCGCTCAAGGAGATGTCCGAGGTGGCGGTGCTCAACGCGAACTAC
>JBKJWA010000079.1:0-31759 GCA_046716705.1 Gaiellaceae bacterium | reverse complement strand
CGCGGACTACGTTTCTTCCGCCACCAGCAGGTAGGGGGACGGGACGCAGCAAGCCGCCCACAGGCACTCCGCTCGGGCCGTGAATAACCGAAGACCGCGAACCGCCGACTAACGGTAGTCGCTCGTGGGCGCTCTCGGGCGATCTGAGCCGGTAAGGAAGGGCGGGCGAGCCGAACTTAGGCTGAAGCCCGTGAGCACTGTCCATTTGGACACATTCCCATCTACCACCCGTCTACCAGGACGGGCCGGAAGTGGGGGTACGCGACGGAACTGCTTGTGACCCGGCTTGGCCAGAAGCCGCATGCGCGAGCCATTTCCGGGTATGGCCGACACGGCGCGGTACGCGGGGAGAAGGTCGAGTAACCCAGGGGGACTAGAGGTCGGCAGTTCGAATCTGCCGCCCCGACTCAGACCCCTCCTACAACTGCCATCATCCAGCCGTGCGTGTCTTCGTCATAGCGCTCGCCGCACTGGTGTTGTCGCCGGCGCTCGCGCGCGCGGCGGGGGAGACGTCGATCTTCTACTACCCGTGGTGGGGGACGCCGAAGGTCGACGGCAAGTACCTCCACTGGAACCAGCGCCAGCACCTGCCTCCTGAAGATCTCGCCTCCACGTTCTACCCGGCTCGCGGCGTCTACTCGAGCGCCGATCGCAAGACAGTCCGCGCGCTGATGAAGGATATCCGTGCCGCGGGCGTCGACGAGGTCGTTAGCTCGTGGTGGGGGTGGGGGTCGCCCGAGGACAAGCGGCTCCCGGCCGTCATGCGAGAGGCGGAAGCGCAGAAGCTCGACGTCGCCGTGCAGATCGAGCCGTACGAGAAGTGGCTGCGGACGGCGGATGTCCTCGAAGCCGATCTCGGCCACCTGCGGGAGGCAGGCGTGCGCCGCGTCTACGTCTACCGGCCCTTCGACGAGCTCTTGGACGCCAAGACCTGGGCCGAGCTCTTGTCCGGCTTCCCCGAGATCGAGGTGTACGGCCAGACCGCGGAGGTCACCCGGGCCCAGGCAGCCGGTTTCGACGGCGTGTACACGTATGACGTCTTCGCGACGCGTGGCGCGTCGTTCGCGGGGCTCTGCGCGCGTGCGCGGGCTATGGGACTCGCTTGCGCCCCGTCGGTCGGGCCGGGCTACAACGCACATCGCGCGACGACGGATCACCGTATTCGCGCGCGCCGTGCCGGGAAGACCTATGACGAGATGTGGCGGGCAGCGATCGCGGCCAGGCCCGATCGCGTCACGATCACGAGCTACAACGAATGGCACGAAGGCACGCAGATCGAGGCGGCCCGCAAGCGTCAAAAGAGCGTGTACGGGTCGTACGAGAGCTACGAAGGCGCCTACGGGCGCACCGGCCGGTCCGCAGAGCGAGCCTATCTTGTCCGAACGGCGTACTGGACGAAGACGTACCGGGTCGCCGCTGCCGTCACCGAGGCGCTCCGGCAGGCCCGAGCGTTTCTCGCCGGCTAGGCGAACACGTCGGCGCTGCAGCTTGCGACGAGCGCCGACTCGACGTCGTCGGCGGCGACACCGCGCAGTGCAGGATGGTCGAGATCGACGTCGACGGAGGGCCACCCGTCGATGCCGATGGCGAGAGCGCCCCGGACGCTGCCGATCGCCAGGAGCTCGTCCGGGAGCAGCGCGTCGCGTGACATCGCCTCGCGACGCGCGATGCCGGACAATTCCCGCAGCTCCTCGAGCGGGTCGATGCGGACGTTGGAGTCCGAGCCGATGCACATCGATATTCCTCGGGCGAGCAGGCGACCGACGGGTGCGTAGCCATCCCCGAGATCGGCCTCCGTGGTCGGACAGAGGCAGACACGGGCTCCAGCCTCGGCGAGGAGGTCGAGCTCGCGGTCGTCGGCGTGAGTTGCATGGACGACGGTCGTCTGCGGCCCCAGGCAGCCTGTCTTTGCGAGCAGCTCGATCGGTCGCAGACCGTGCTCCTCGAGACACTCGTCGATCTCGCGAGGCTGCTCGCATGCGTGCACGTGCAGCGGAAGCGCTGTTTCCGCCGCGTAGCGTGCGATCTCGACGAGCCAGTCGCGCGGGCACGCCCGGACGGAGTGGGGGGCCAGCCCGACGCAGCGCCCGGCCGTGAGCAGCTGCTCGACGTCGTCCAGGTAGGCCGTGACCGTTTCTTGGCGGAAGCGATCGAGGCCGCCGCGACCGTACGCGGCATAGAGCATGACGAGCTCGATCCCGGCGCTTCGTGCAGCCTCGGCCGCAGCGTGGGCTTCGGCCAGTCCGAGATAGTGGAACTCTCCGACCGCCGTATAGCCGGCGGCGAGCTGCTCGCGATAGACGCTCTCGTACGTCGCGCGCACGGTCTCCGGCGTCTGGCGCGCGGCCTCGGCGAGCATCGTGTCGCGCCAGGCCCAGAAGTCGGCGCCGGCCGCGCGCCCGCGCAGATCGCGCTGGAAGCCGTGCGAGTGGGCGTTGACGAAGCCCGGCAGGGTGAGCGTGCGCGCCATGCGCTGATTCTCGCGGTTCGGGGAAGGCGGGAGGTCGCCACTATCCTTGTCGTATGGGCGCCCGCGCCGTTCCCGCACCGATCGCGCAGCTGCCGAACGCGCTGACGATCCTGCGCTTCGCCCTCGTGCCCGTGTTCGTGGTGCTGCTCGCACGCGCAGAAGACGGGCAGAGCTGGGCCGCAGCCGCCGTCTTCGCGATCGCTGCGGTCACCGACCAGGTGGACGGGTGGCTCGCACGGCGGCTCCGGGTCGAGTCGCAGTTCGGGAAGTACGCCGACCCGCTTGCGGACAGGCTCATGATCGACGTCGCCGTCGTCATGCTCTTCCTCGACGACCGCCTGCCGTGGGCCGCGCTCGTCATCATCATCGGACGCGATCTCCTGCTCCTCCTCGGTACGCGGTTCGCCCTGCCCCGCGGTTTCGAGTTGTCCGTGAGCTTCCTCGGGAAGCTCGCGACCTGGGTCCTCTACCTCGGCATCGGGCTAGTGGTCGCCACGGAGCCGGGCACGGACTGGCCGCTCGCGATCTTCTGGATCGGTGTCGGGCTAGCAGTTGCCGCGGGCGCCGCCTACGCGATCGCCGTCTGGAGGTCTACCCCAAGATGAAAGCGATCGTCATGGCGGGAGGCGAGGGCACGCGGCTCCGGCCGCTGACCTCGAACCAGCCGAAGCCGATGGTGCCGATCGTTGGCAAGCCGTGCATGGAGCACATCATCGAGCTGCTCCGGCGGCACGGATTCGAAGAGGTGATCGTGACGCTCGCGTTTCTGCCGCAGGCGATCGAGTCGTACTTCGGGGACGGTGAGTCGACCGGCGTGTCGATCGACTACTCGCTCGAGGGGACGCCCATGGGGACGGCGGGCTCCGTGCGGCTCGCGGCACAGCGGATCGACGAGCCGCTGCTCGTCATCTCGGGCGATGCCCTCACGGACTTCGACCTTTCGAGCCTCGTCCGATCCCACACCGAGTCCGATGCCGCAGTCACGATCGCACTGAAGGCCGTGGACAACCCGCTCGACTTCGGCATCGTCGTCACGGGAGAGGACGGTCGCGTCGAGCGGTTCCTCGAGAAGCCGACGTGGGGGCAGGTCTTCTCGGACACGATCAACACGGGCATCTACGTGCTGGATCCGTCCGTCCTCCGCCACATTCCGGAAGACACGCCGTACGATTTCTCCAAAGAGCTCTTTCCGCGTCTCCTGGATCTCGGCCGGCCGCTGTACGGACACGTCTGCGAAGGCTACTGGCAGGACATCGGCAACCTCGAGCAGTACAGGCAGGCAAACTTCGACGCGCTCGACGAGCGGATCGAGCTGGACATCCCTGGCATACGCCTACGGGGGAACATCTGGATCGGAGAGGGCGTCGAGATCGACGATCTCGCCGGCGTCGAGGGGCCGGCCTTCATCGGCTTGAACTGCGCGGTGTCGCCCGAGGCGACGATCGGAGCGCACTCGGTGCTCGGTGCGAACGTCCGGCTCCGCGAGCGGGCGCGTGTCGTTCGATCGGTGATCGACCAGTCGACGTTCGTGGGCAGGAGCGCGAGTGTCGAGGGAGCCATCATCGGCAAGTCGTGCGACATCCGCTCTCATGCCCACATCCACGACGGAACGGCGCTCGGCGACGGGGTGACGATCGGCGCGCAGGCGGTCGTCATGCCCGACGTGCGAATCTTCCCGCACAAGGAGGTGGAGTCGGGCGCGATCGTCCACGAGAGCCTCGTCTGGGAGTCAACGGCGGCATTGCATCTCTTCGGTCGTGAGGGCGTGTCCGGCGTCGTCAACGTCGATCTCACGCCGGAGTCCGCGGTCCGCCTGGCCGCCGCTCTCGGCACCGCGCTTCAGCGGAGCGCCCGTGTCGTGGCCAGCCGTGACGCGACGGCCGCGTGCCGGATGCTCAAACGAGCGATGGTCGCGGGCATCACGTCGACCGGCGTCAGCGTCGCCGACCTCCGCGTGCTGCCCGCGCCCGTCAACCGCCATCTCATCCGCACGCAGGGATACGCCGCGGGCTTCCACGTGGGCGTGAGCTCAACCGACGCGGAGCTGATCGAGATCCGCTTCTTCGAGCATCCGGGCACGCAGCTCACCCCGCGGCTCGAGAAGGAGATCGAGAAGCACTTCACGCGCTACGAGCTGCGCCGGGCGTCGCCCGACCGGATAGGCACGATCGGCTACCCGGTTCGCGTGCGAGAGAGCTACGCGAGCGACCTGCTGGCGACGCTCGACGCAACGGCAATCGCCAGCCGGCGCTTCCGGATCGTCGTCGACTACGGCCGCTCGGCGGCATCGTTCGTCCTACCGCTCGTGCTCGGACCACTGGAGATCGAGGCGGTGTCCGCCCACGAGTTCGCCGACCTCGACGCGCGAGAGCTCAGCGGCGCCGAGTCGATCGTGCAGGCACGCCGCCTCATCGAGGCGGTCGGCGCAGATCTCGGCGCCGTCTTCGACCTCGCGGGCGAGCGCCTGCAACTCATCGGGGAGGACGGCGACGTGATCGAGCCTGCGAGGGCGCCGCTGCTCTTCCTGCGCCTCCTGCGCGGGAGCGAGGCGGCCGGCGGGAAGGTGGCGGTGCCCGTCACCGCCACCAGCCACACGGACGAGCTTGCGCACGCCGCCGGGCTCGATGTCGTGCGGACACCGACGTCGCCCTCGGATCTCATGCAGGCGGCCCGTGAGCCCGGGATGGTGCTCGCCGCCGACGGCAACGGCGGCTACGTCGTCCCCGACTTCCAGCCCGCATGCGACGCGATGGCGGCGCTGTGCAAGCGCCTCGAGCTGCGCGCGCCGACGACGACTCCCGTCTCCGAGCTCGTCGCCGGGCTGCCCGACGTCAACATCACGCAGCGTACGGTGCCGTGCTCGTGGGCGCTGAAGGGGCTCGTCATGCGCGTGCTCACCGAACGGCTGGCCGATAGGGAGGTCGATCTCTCCGACGGGATCAAGGTGGTCGACAACGGTGGCTGGGGCCTCGTGCGCCCCGATCCGGTGGAGCCGCTCCTGCACGTGGTCGTCGAGTCCCCCGACGGGGAGACGGACAGCCCGCTCGAGCAGGAGCTTCTCGCGCTCGTGGAGGAGGCGCTCGCAGAGGAGCCAGTCTCAAGTAGAGGTTGACCCTTTGGGATCCGGCGTGCTTTACTAGGAGAAACGCCCGGGCCATCGAACGAAAGGGTTGCGTGGACGTCTTTCCCGATCTCACGACGCTGTCCGACGACGACTTGCACCGCCTGATCTCCGACTTGGAGGCTGAGGAGGACGACCTCTCGTACAAGCGGCGCCTCTTGCACGGGAAGATCGACATGCTCCGCGCCGAGCGAAGCGCGCGGCTGAAGGCGAAGGGGGAGAAGACGCTCTCCGAAGAGGTCGACGTCGAACGGTTGAGCGAGATCCTCTCGGGCAAGGCCACGCCACCGCCGGCCGCGTAGCCTCCGCGCCCGCGCGCCCACCCGAACGGGACCCCAATGAGCCACGTCTACTGCTCAGAATGCGGCTTCCAGAACCCCGAGGTGGCGAATTACTGCGCGCGGTGCGGCTCGCTCCTGCGGGAGGAGGACTCGAACGAGACGACGCAGTCGTACACACCGGAGGAGGAGGCCGACCTCGAAGCCGGGCGTGACATCGAAGGGCCGGCGCTCGTCATCCGCTCCGGCGGCGGTCGGGCCGGCGAGCACTTCGCGCTCGAAAAGGAACGCACGACCATCGGCCGTTCCCCCGACTGCGACATCTTCCTCGACGACGTGACCGTGTCGCGGCGGCACGCGGTCGCCCTCAAGCAGGGCGACGCGTTCGTGATCGAGGACCAGGGCAGCCTCAACGGGACGTTTCTCAACCGCCGGCGAATCGAGTCCGCGGAGGTTTCGGACGACGACGAGCTCCAGATCGGCAAGTACCGGCTCGTGTTCTTTGCCAGATGACGACGACCGTGCGCACTCAGGCGCAGCCGCCGCGAGCGACTCGGAAGCTCGAGACGATCGGCGCCGTCTGCAAGCGGCTCGCCGACGAGTTCCCCGACATCTCGATCTCGAAGATCAGGTATCTCGAGGACCAGGGCCTCCTGTCGCCGCGGCGCACTCCGGGCGGATATAGGCTCTTCTCGGAGGAGGACATCGAGCGGCTCGAGTCGATTCTCCGGCTCCAGCGCGACGAGTTCCTGCCGTTACGCGTCATCCGCGACGAGCTCGCGACGCGGTTGTCGCCGACCCGGCGCGGACGGTCGCCAGATCTCGGAGAGCGTGTCGCAGAGATCGACCTCGTCGAGCTGTGCGAGCGCGCAAGCATCTCGCGTGAGCTCGCCCGTGATCTCGAAGAGTACGGCCTCATCTCGCCGTCGACTCGCGGCGGCGAGCGCTTCTACACGGAGCTGGACGTGGAGGCCGCGCTCGCGTGCGGCCGGCTCGCGGCGTCCGGCATGTCCGCACGGCACCTCCGGACGTTTCGTACGATCGCCGACCGCGCCGCGGGCCTGCTCGGTCAAGTTGCGGCACCGGCGCTGAGCTCTCGCAACCCCGAGCGGCACCAGCAGGGGCTCGAGGATCTTCGCTCGCTCGGCGAGGCGGCAGAGGAGCTCACGCAGCTGCTGCTGTGGCGCGCGCTGCGCAGGATCGCAGCCGGGTAGGGAGGGAGCCGTGGCGATCGATCTCGAGGCGAAGATCCGCGACGTCCCCGACTTCCCGAAGCCCGGAGTGATCTTCAAAGACATCATGCCACTGCTCGGCGACTCAGCGGCGCTTGCGGAGACCGTCGAGCGGCTGGCGGAGTGGGCCGCACCGCGCGAGCCCGACCTCATTCTCGGCGCCGAGGCGCGGGGCTACATCACGGGGGGAGCGCTCGCGTGCAGGCTCGGTTGTGGGTTCGTGCCCGCCCGGAAACCCGGCAAGCTGCCGTGGCACACGGTGGCGGCGAAATATGCCCTCGAGTACGGCTTCGACCAGCTCGAAGTGCATGCGGACGCGATCAAGCCCGGTCAGCGCGTGCTCGTGCACGACGACGTGCTGGCCACGGGCGGCACCGCGAAGGCGACCGCGGAGCTCGTCGAACAGCTCGGCGGCATCGTCGTCGGGCTGCCGTTCATCATCGAGCTCACGTTCCTCGAGGGCCGCAAGAAGCTCGACGACTACGGCGTGTACTCGCTCATCCAGTACGACGACTAGTCGTCCGATCCATCGTCTTATATGTCGATGCCTGTGTACGACGTTCTGCGCGCCCGGTACACCTTCGCCTGTCCGGCGCGCGAGCAGACGAGCGTCCCGCTGTCGTCGTTCCGCGAGGTCGAGCGGTTGCCCGGCGCCGCGCATCCGGCGGTGTTCCGCGTTCACTTCGCGTGCGCGTGCGGCGACGAGCACGACGGTCTCGTCGCGCACGACGATCTCGACTGGGCGCCGCTCGGGATGGGGGCGGAGGGGACGTTCTTCAACGTCATGACGGCTCGCACGCATGGCATTCGCGACGAGCTGGCCGACCTGGCCACTCGGCGCATCTCGGCGGGCGACTGGCCGCTGGTGTTGTTCTGCTATCCCGAAGGGCGGTTGCGTCCCGCCTTCCCGTCGCTCTTCCGGCTCCTCGCGCCACGGGCCGATCGCGGGCGCGTCGGTGTCGCCGTGACGTGCTCGAGCTGCGGGCACCTGTCCGTGAACCTCGTCTCTCCCGACCACGTCGACGTTCCGTTCCACCACGACGCAGAGGTGGGCGTCGTGGAGCACGTGTTTCCGGCCGACGCGCTGCAGACGCTCGAGGAGTTCCGCGCCGAGCTCTGGTCTACGGAGTTCGACTCGCGGCGGCTAACGCTTGGTGCGTAGGCGGCCCTGGCGCCCGCTCGTGCGGATGTAGAGGAACGAGCCGCAGAGGGTGAGCAGCCCGACGAGGACGGCCATGGCCCGCGAGCTCCCGATCCCGAGCAGGAACAGCCACACGCAGACGGCAAAGAGAAGCGACCAGAGAAAAGCCGAAACGCCGGCCGCGACGCTGGGCGATCGCAGGTGCACGCGAGGATACTAATCCGTAGGCGGCGCCGGGAGGGCGCACCCCCGAGCGGAAAACGAAGCGGGCGAGGGACCAGAAATTCGCCGAGCCGGTGGCGGTTTCGTCCACCGTCTCCGCTGACATTCGGCTTCCGCCTAGTGCCCTCGAAGTCGGATTCGACCTACTCCCGCTCCGTGCTCGGCGCACTGTGAATCTACTCAGCGGCGGCGACCGAGGCAAGAGGGTGCGTCGAGGAAAATCGTGCAAAGTGCGGACAAATGTTCTCCACACTTTCCACACTCGGCGGGCCGGCTTGTGGACGCTTCGCTAGAAGCCCGCCGGGCGCGCTTCGACGGCGATGAGCAGGAGGATGATCGAGGCCGCGACGAGCCGGTAGACGACGAACACCGTGTACGTGTGGCGGCGCACGTAGTCAAGGAGGATCCAGATCGCGGCGAGCGCCGTCACCGACGCCGTGAGCGTCCCGACGATGAACGGGCCGGCCGAGCCGGGGGGGAGGCCGGTGAGCAGGACGTCATTCACGCCCTCGTAGAGGACGGCTCCGAACGTCACGGGCACTAGGAGGTAGAAGGAGACTCGCGCGGCCGAGTCGCGGTCGAGGCGAAGATAGCGCGCGGCGGAGATGACGATGCCCGACCGCGAGACACCCGGGGCGAGGGAGAGTGTCTGCGCGGCGCCGAGAAAGATCGCCTTGCCGAATGTGAGGTCGCGGAGCGACCGGTCCGTCGGTTGCCGGTCGACGGCGTAGAGGACGACGGCGCCGGCGGCGAGGAAGATCGCGATCTGCCACGGCTCGCCCAGGTGGCGCTCGATGGGGCCGCTGAGGGCGGCGCCGACGATCACCGCCGGTATCGTCGCGACGATCACGACCCACGCGACGCGTTCGTCGGTGTCGCGAACGGCCCGCGCGCGGACGCTGCGCCACCACGCCCTCACGAGATCGCGAAGCTCCGTCCAGAAGTATGCGACGACTGCCACGAGCGTTCCCAGGTGAAGCGCCACGTCGAACGTGCGGTTGAAGCCCTCGTTCTCCTCGAGATACGTCCATTCGAAGAGCCACGGGACGAGGATGAGATGGCCGGACGAGGAGATGGGCAAGAGCTCCGTGAAGCCCTGGACGGCGCCGAGGGCGAACGCCTGCCAATTCGTGAGCGCGCCGGCCCGTTCGCCGATGCCGAAGACACACAGCAGGACGGCTACGCCCAGAGCGACGCCGGCCGCGACGATGATGCCGACGCGCTTCATGCGCGGCGAATCCTACGCCTCGGAGGGGGAGAATCGGCGCCATGGCGGCGAATGTGCGCCTCATCCGCTGACTTGACATAACACGCGTTATCGTGCAGAGGCGAATTTCACGGCTCTTGACGGCGGGGCTATGCTTCTCGCACGCGCTCAGGAGGGATGGGCGTCTGACCAGCAGGCGAGCCGCAGCCGTCGGCGCGCCAGCCGAACGCCGGGAGACGATTGACGAGCGAACAGCCGCCCGAAGCGACGATCGATTTCGAGACCCTCGTCAAGGGCGAGGACCTGGTCCAGCTCGTGGAAGCCGGAGAGGCTGCCGGCTCGATTCGCGCTTCGGAGCTTGCAGACGTGCTGGAGGCGCACGGTTTCGACGCCATCGAGATCGACGCCGTGTATCGGGAGCTGGAAAGCCGCTCGATCGACGTCGTCGAGGACGACCACGCGTCGGTTACCGCGCTCTTGACCGCCCCTGTCGAGACGACGACCGACGCGCTGCAGCTGTTCCTGCGCGAAGCCGGTCGCCATCACTTGCTCACGGCCGCACAGGAGGTCGAGCTCGCGAAGCGGATCGAGCGCGGAGACGAGACCGCGAAGCAACGCATGATCCAGTCGAACCTGCGCCTCGTCGTCTCGATCGCGAAGAACTACCGCAACCAGGGTCTCCCCTTTCTCGATCTCATCCAGGAAGGGACGCTGGGCCTCATTCGAGCCGTCGAGAAGTTCGACTGGCGGCGCGGCTACAAGTTCTCGACGTACGCGACGTGGTGGATTCGCCAGGCCGTCGCGAGGGCGCTGGCCGACAAGGCCCGCACGATCCGGATGCCGGTGCACATCGTCGAGCGGCTGCAGAAGATGAACCGCGCCGAGCGGAACCTCTGGACGCAGCTCGGTCGCGAGCCGACGCTGGACGAGATCGCCGAGGAGGCGAGTCTTCCCATCCAGCAGGCGCGCGAGGTGAAGGCAGCCGCCCGGGCGGCGACGAGCCTCGACCAGCCCGTCGGAGAGCAGGAGGAAGCGGTGCTGGGTGACTTCGTGGCCGGCGACGGCCCGCTGCCGGACGAGGAAGTCGAGATCTCCCTTCGCAGCCAGGCGCTCCAGGCCGCGCTTCGGACGCTGAGCGCGCGCGAGCGCGAGGTGCTGGCTCTTCGCTATGGCCTCGACGACTACGAGCCGAAGACGCTCGAGGAGATCGGGCGCCGGCTGGGCCTGACCCGTGAGCGCGTGCGGCAGATCGAGGTCGAGGCGCTACGCCGCCTGGCGACCCTGCGCGAGATTCAGGCAGTCCCCCACTAGCAGGCCCTACGTCTCGAGATAGAAGGCGAGCTCCGGCGCGGCCATACGCAGCTCGCGGAGCGCACGCGTCTCGAGCTGCCGAACGCGCTCCCGTGTGACGCCGAGGTTCCGGCCGATCTCGTCGAGCGTCTGGGAGGCATGACCGGCAAGGCCGAAACGGCGTTCGAGCAGCTCGCGGAGGCGAGGCTCGAGAAGCCCGAGCGCACGCTCGAGCTCGGCTGCGCGGAAGCTCTCCGACGCGGCCTCGTCGGGACCGGCGGCCGCCTCGTTCTCCACGAGGTCGCCGTAGAGGGTGTCGCCGCCGGGAATCGGCGTCTCGAGGCTGACGGCGTCGTCGACGATCTCGAGCAGCTCGATCACCCGTATCTCGGGCAGCGTCGAGTCGGTAGCCATCTCGGCGGTCGTGGGCTCGCGGTTGAGCTTCTGGGCCAGCACCCGGCGAGAGCGCATGACGCGCCGAACCTGATCGGAGACGTGGACGGGCAGGCGGATGAGCCGGCCCTGGTCCGCGAGCGCTCGCGTGACAGCCTGGCGGATCCACCACGTCGCGTACGTGGAGAGCTTGTAGCCCATGCGGTAGTCGAACTTCTCGACTGCGCGGATGAGCCCGAGGTTGCCCTCCTGGATGAGGTCGAGCAGCGGCACGCCGGCCGTCCGGTAGTTGCGCGTGATCGACATCACGAGCCGGAGGTTGCACTCGACGAGGCGCCTCTTGGCCGTATCGTCGCCCGCGTCCTTGCGCCGCGCGAGCTCTCGCTCTTCATCCCTCGTGAGCAGGCGGCCATCGCCGATCTGCCGCACGTAGAGCTTCAGCGGATCCCTCGTCTGGGGCTCCCCCGCTTCCTGCTCGTCGTCGCCGAGCTGCTCCACGAGAGCAGGGTCCGGCACCGAGTCGTCGAGCGGAAGCGGCTGGGTCATGGCGCTTTCCATATCGGCATAGGTGCTCCCGAGGGTGAGAGCTACGACTGGGCGCTCACCGTCCCGTCCGCCGCGACTTCGACGCCAGCTTCGAGAAGCCTCTCCCGAACGAGGTACTGGAACGTCGCCCAGGCGCCGCGGCGGGCGTCGAACATGCGGTACACCTGCCATTCCGTCAGCAGCGCGGAATCGGACCTTCTCGCGTCGCGCCAGTCGGCGAACTTCGGCAGGCGACCAAGGCTGCTCGCCAGCGCGACGCCCTGCGCGACTGCGCGCTCGAGCCTCTCCTCCCCCACCGGCACGTCGAACCCGGCTTCGCGGAGCGCGTTCGTCAGCGAGCCGAACGTGTGCCAGTAGAGCGACTTCGACGGCACGAGTCCCCGATGCTGGTCGATGTCCTTCGACGTCGGCACGTGCCCGACGCGGTCGCCGAGGACTCGGAGGCACTGAAGCAGCTCATCCCGAGTCGCGAAGCGGCGCGGGACGAGCCCGGCTTCCCGCTTCGCGCGGTTCCAGCTGCCGAACCGGTCGATCACCGTCTGCGGATGGACCGTCGACCCCTCGTGCGCCTCGAACTCGCGCATCGTCGGCGACCGGCCCAGCGCTTCGGCGCACGCACGCAACTGCTGGAGGATCTCCTCGTCGGTATAGCGCTTGCGAATCCCCGCGCGGAACTCGGCGAGCGCCTTCGGATCGACGCTCGTTACGGCGCGAAATCCGCGACTGCGGGCCATGCAATTCAGAATAGAGCGTTCTGGAAAATGCGCAAGTAGGGGTGGTGTGTGTTGAAGACCGAGACGACTAAACTCGCCGAATGCGCCTGACGGTGGAAACAGCCTTTGCGCGCGCAGCCGGACGGCTCTCCCGCGTGGCCGGCCGGGGTGGCGGGACGACCCTGCCCGGCAAGCTGCTGGCGGCGATCGATCCCGGGGCCCTCGGGCGGCTCGCAAAAGGCCTGCCCGAGGGCAGCGCGCTCGTGTCGGCGACGAACGGCAAGACGACGAGCGCTGCGATGGCCGCGGCGATTCTTGCGCCTCGCTACCGGCTGGCCCACAACGCCGCCGGCGCGAACCTCGCCTCGGGGGTTGCCTCCGCGCTCATTGCCGCCCGTGATGCCGAGCTGGGCTTGTTCGAGGTGGACGAAGCTGCCCTCCCGAAGCTCGTTCCAGCCCTCGAGCCGCGCGTGATCTGTCTCGGCAACCTCTTTCGCGATCAGCTCGACCGCTACGGGGAGCTGGAGATCGTGGCCGAACACTGGCGGGGGATGGTCGACGCGCTGCCGCCGGAGACCCTGCTCGTGGTGAACGCCGACGATCCGCTGGTCGCCGACCTCGCCCACGGCCGGGCGAATGCGACGACGTTCGGCGTCGACGATCCAGCCCAGCGGGGTGCGACGCTCCAGCACGCGGCCGATTCGAAGTATTGCGTGCGCTGTGGGTCGCCCTATGCGTACGCGGCCGCGTACGTCGGCCACCTGGGCGACTACCGGAGCCCGTCGTGCGGCCACTCACGGCCGCCTGTGGACGTCGCCGCGCGTTCTGTGGAGCAGCACGGGATCGAGGGTGTGTCGTTCGACCTCAGCATGCCCGAAGGGACGCAGCGCGTACGCCTGCAGGTGCCCGGTCTCTACAACGTCTACAACGCGCTCGCTGCGGCATCGCTCGCGCGAGGGCTCGGTGTCTCCATTGACGAAGTGGCAGGCGGTCTCGAACGGGCGCCCGCCGCCTTCGGGCGCTTCGAGCGGATTGCGATCGACGGGAAGTCGCTCGTCGTGCTGCTCGTGAAGAACCCTGCCGGCGCGAACGAGACGCTGCGGACGCTGATGCAGGAAGACGGACCCTCCGTCGCGGTCGTCGCCCTGAACGACGGCATCGCGGACGGCCGCGACGTCTCGTGGATCTGGGACGTGGACTTCGAGCCGCTCGTGGCCCGGCTCGAGCGGCTCGTCGTTTCAGGCGACCGCGCTGCCGAGCTGGCGCTTCGGTTCTCGTACGGCGGCCTGGAGGAGACGAGGATCGAGATCGTTCCGGGTCTCGATCGAGCGCTCGACCGCGGGCTCGAATTGACCGACGCCGGTGGCGAGCTCGTCGTCCTCCCCACGTACACGGCGATGCTCGCTCTCCAGCGCGTGATCGCCGACCGTGGCTATGCACGGCCGTACTGGGAACGTGTGGCGTGAAGATCCTCCTGGCGCATCTCTATCCCGAGTACCTCAACATCTACGCCGACCGCGGCAATCTTGCGGTGCTGACCGGACGGGCGGAGCGTCGCGGCATCGACCTCGAAGTCCGTCACGTCGGCCTCGGTGACGCGACGCCCGCCGGCGCAGATCTCTTCTACATCGGCGGCGGCCAGGATCGCGAGCAGGCCCTCGTCGCACCGGACCTCGCGGCACGTGGCCCTGTGCTCGCGGAAGCGGTGGCCGTGGGCGCGGTCGTGCTAGCCGTGTGTGGCGGCTATCAGCTCCTCGGCCGCTACTACCGCGACCGGTCGGGGGCGGAGCAGCCAGGCGCAGGCGTACTTCCGTTGCACACCGTCGCCGGAGACGTGCGCCTCATCGGCGACGTGCTGATCGAGTGCGAGCT
Source organism: Gaiellaceae bacterium (assembly GCA_046716705.1). Classification (GTDB taxonomy): domain Bacteria; phylum Actinomycetota; class Thermoleophilia; order Gaiellales; family Gaiellaceae; genus PALSA-612. The sequence continues at coordinate 17,274 of JBKJWA010000079.1, read as the reverse complement.
CGACCCGGGTGAGCGTTGGACGGTCGCCGGGTTCGAGAACCACGCGGGGCGGACGATTCTCGAGACGGGCGTCAAACCGTTCGGGCGGGTGGTAGCCGGGTTCGGAAACGACGGCACATCGGGCCTCGAAGGGTGTCGTCTCGGCACTGCCATCGGCACGTACCTCCACGGTCCGCTGTTGCCGCGAAATCCGCGGTTGGCTGACTGGTTGCTGGCTCGCGCGGTCGAGCACCGGACGGGAGAGCGGCCCGTGTTCGCACCACTTCGCGACGAGCTCGAACGCGAGGCCCATGCCGTGTCCAGCGCCAGAGCACGGTCACGCGGGGGACGGAGGTAACGTGCTGTACCGCCCAGAGGCGTTCGACCCGCTGACGGAACGGGCGTGGGACGACGCCTGGGTGCGAGGCGAGATCGCGCGGGTCGTCGGCGACGCCGGCGGCGCGTACGAGCCGCTGACGCTGTGGCCGGTCGAGGAGTGGGATTCCTGGAAGACGCCGACTCCGTTGAAAGCGCTGTACGTGGGAGGCGCCGGGGTCGTCTGGGCGCTCGGCGCGCTCCAGCGTCGTGGCCACGCCGAGAGCGAGCTCGACCTTGGCGAAGCAGCTCGCATCGTCCTGGAGGCCTGGCGGGCGGAACCGGACTTCATGCGCGAAGTCGAACTGCCCTCGCCCGCCCGCGCCGGATTGCTCGCCGGCGAGGCCGGCATCCTCGCCGTCGCGTGGCAGCTCGCGCGGGATGACGCGCTGGCCGACACGCTTTTCGAGCGCGTCGCCGAGAACGTCGAGAACGACGCGAACGAGGTCATGTGGGGCTCGCCGGGCACGATGCTGGCCGCGCACGCCATGCACGGGTGGACGGGCGACGACCGCTGGGCCGAGGCCTGGCGTGAGAGCGCCGAGGAGCTGCTGCGGCGACGCGAGGAGGACGGTCTCTGGACGACTCACCTCTACGGCGGGACCGGCCGCCGCCTCGGGCCTGCCCATGGCCTCGTCGGCAACGTGCTCGCGTTGCGGCAAGGGCTCCCGACCGAGGCGAAGGAGGCGCTGGAGCGGGACACCGCCGCGGCGCTTGCCCGGGTAGCGGCAGCCGAGGATGGGCTCGCCAACTGGCCGAAGGGAGAGACGGCACTGCAATGGTGCTCGGGAGCTCCCGGGATCGTCGTCTCGGCGGCCGACTACCTCGACGAAGAGCTGCTCCTGGCGGGCGCTGAGCTCGTGTGGCGGGCGGGGCCGCACGGCGACGAGAAGGGCTACGGCATCTGTCACGGCACCGCCGGCAACGGCTACGCGCTGCTGAAGACGTTCGAGCGCACGGGAGACGAGCGCTGGCTCGACCGCGCGCGCCGGTTCGCCGTTCACGCGCTCGAGCAGGCGGAGCGACTCTCGGCAATCCGAGGGAGACGACGCTATTCGCTGTGGACGGGAGACGCGGGAGCTGCGATCTTCGCGGCCGACTGCGCGGACGCCCGCGCTCGCTATCCGGTTCTCGACACATGGGAGTGAGCGTGCGCAAGCTCGAGTTCAGGCCGATGGTGGCGGGCGACCTGCGCCTCCTGTACGAGTGGCTGGAGCGACCGCACGTCAAGCTGTTCTACGGCGATCACGGGACGTACGACGATGTCGTGGCCCACTACGTACCGGCGATCGAAGGATCCGATCCCACCGACCACTACATCGTCCACCTCGACGGCAGTCCAGTCGGAATGGTCCAGACCTACCTCGTCGTGGACTACCCTGAGCACGCGGCGCTGATGGGCGTCAGCGACTCGGCAACGGCGGGCCTCGACATCCTCATCGGCGAGGAGAAGCTGATCGGCCAAGGGCTCGGTACCGAGATCCTCACCCGGATCGTCGACGAGATCGTCTTCGCGCGCGATGCAACGACCACCTGCATCGCCGATCCCGACGTGGAGAACCGCGCGTCGGTTCGCGCCTTCGAGAAAGCGGGCTTCCGAGTCGTCAGGACGTTCGTCGACTCGAAGGACGGCCGGACGCGCGCAGTCGTCCTGCGCAACCGCTACGGAGCCCAGAGCGCGCCGAGGTAGGCGACCGGGTCGCCCGGCTCCCAGCGCCTGAGGAAGCGCTGGATCGGCGGATGGAGCACGACCTCGTCCAGTTCGGCCGTCGTGAACAGGCGATGGCCCCGCACGGCCGCATCTTCGGAGCTCACCGTCTCGAGCGACCGGCCCGTGAGGTCGGCGGAGAAGATGATGTGGACGACATGCTTCGTCGCGAGCGTGCGCGCGGGCGCGATGGAGTCGACGATCGCTACAGGTCCTTCGAACGGCATCTGGCTGTCGAGGCCAAGCTCCTCGCGCAGCTCGCGTCGCAGTGCCTGTACGAGGCTCTCGCCGGAATGGACGCCTCCCCCGGGCAGCAGCCAGTACTCGCGACCGTGCTTCTCGTGCCGGCAGAGGAGGATGCCGTCGCGCCAGCGTAGGACTGCCGACACACGGATCCGGGGTTGGAGGACCACGGCCTTCTCGTCAGGTGCCCGATGAGCCGAAGCCGGCGGTGCCGCGAACGGTGTCCGGAAGCTCGTCGAGGACGACGACGTCGATCTCCGGCACGGGTGTCACGACGAGCTGGGCGATCCGCATCCCGGCCTCCACCGTGAACGGCCGCTCGCGGTCGGTGTTGAGAACGATCACGCGCAACTCGCCCCGGTAGCCCGAGTCGACCAGGCCCGGCGTGTTGACGATGGAGACCCCGTAGTCGAGAGCGAGGCCGGATCGCGGAATGACGAGTCCTGCGTAGCCCTCGGGTATCGCGACGGCGATTCCCGTCGGCACGACGCCACGCTCCCCGGGGCCGAGCTCGACGCGCTCACAGGCGACGAGATCGAGCCCGGCGTCGCCCGGATACGCGCCCCGCGGCAGCGACGCGTCGTCGCGGAGGCGGATCACGGGAAGCTCGATCACGGAGGCGCAGTCGCGACGGCATCGCGGACGAGGAACGGCGCCAACCGTCGCAGCTCCCGCTCGGGCAGCCGCGCACGGATGAAGACGCCGTCGGCGCGATCCTCACGGAGCTCGATCGGTGGCCCGAGAGCGTAGAGCGACGAGACGACGTCCCCCCGCTCGTACGGCACGAGCAGCTCTACCACCTGGAACCTCGACTCGAACCGCTCGGCTATGCGACCGCGAAGCACGTCGAGCCCTTCGCCGGTCTGCGCAGAGATCTGGAGCGATCCCGGGAAGTGGCTCTCGAGCCGCTCACGTGTCTCACGGTCGACCCGGTCGATCTTGTTCAGGACCAGCTCGATTGGTAGCTCGCCTGCGCCGATCTCCCGGAGCACGGACTCGACGGCTTGCACCATGAGGTCGAGATCTCCGTCGTCGGCCGACGCGTCGACGACATGGAGTACGAGATCGGCGATGAGGGTCTCCTCGAGCGTCGCTGCGAAGCCTTCCACGAGCTCGTGGGGCAGCCGGCGGATGAAGCCGACTGTATCGGTCAGGAGGTACTTCCGCCCTTCGTGCTCGAATGACCGCGTGGTCGGGTCAAGCGTCTCGAAGAACCGGTCGTCGATCGAGGCCTCTGCGCCCGTGAGCGCGTTCAGTAGCGTCGACTTGCCAACGTTCGTGTAGCCGGCGAGGGCGATCGTGGGCGTCTGCGAGCTCACGCGCGACTTGCGGCGCTGCCCACGTCGCTTCGACAACTCGCGCAGCCGGTCTTTCAGCAGCGAGATCCGCCGACGCGCCAGCCGGCGGTCGGTCTCGAGCTGGCTCTCCCCCGGCCCTCTCGTCCCCACGCCGCCGCCGAGCCGCTCGAGGTGCTTCCACATGCCCCGCATGCGGGGAAGGTTGTACTCGAGTTGCGCGAGCTCTACCTGGAGCTTCCCCTCCGCCGAGACGGCGTGCTGCGCGAAGATGTCGAGGATCAGCTGCGTCCGGTCGATCACACGCGCATCGAGGGAGTCCTCGAGCCGGCGCTGCTGCGCAGGCGCGAGCTCACCGTCGACTACGAGCACCTCGGCGCCGGAGTCCTTGAACGCCGACTTCAGCTCCTCGAGCTTTCCTTTGCCCACGTACGTGCGCGGATCCGGCTGCGGCCGGTGCTGTACGAGGTCGCCGACGGTGTCGACGCCTGCCGTCCGGGCAAGCTCGTGAAGCTCGGCGAGCTCCGAGGCCTCCTGGGAAGGCAGCAGACACGCGACCGCGAAGCCGCGCTCCGGCTCCGCGCCGGGCAGCGGATCGGGCTGGTGGTTCGTCACGGTGACATTATGCGGTAGGCGCAATCCCACCCTTGGAGAGCTCGCATGACCGATACTGCACGAGTCGAGGAGATCATCGCCGCGCTCGATCGTGGCGAACGCCGCGTCGCGGACAAGGTCGGCGACGAGTGGGTCGTCGACGAGGACGCAAAACGGGCCATTCTCGACTACTTCCGCGTCCGAGACATCGAGCCGCAGGCGCTGGGGCCGTTCGAGTACACGGACAAGATCCCGCTCAAGCACGGACATGCCGAGCGCGGCGTGCGAGTCGTGCCGGGCGCCGTCGTGCGTTACGGCTCCTTCCTCGGCGAGGGTGTGATCGTCATGCCGGGCTTCGTGAACATCGGCGCCTGGGTCGGCCCCGGGACGATGGTGGACACGTGGGCCACGGTTGGCTCGTGCGCGCAGATCGGCGCGAACGTCCACATCGCGGGCGGCGCGGGGATCGGCGGTGTGCTCGAGCCGGTGAACGCCCGGCCGGTGATCGTCGAGGACGACGCGTTCATCGGCTCGCGGGCGATCGTCGTCGAGGGCGTGGTCGTCGGCGAGGGCGCCGTGATCGCTCCCCATGTCTCGCTCACCGGCTCTGTGCCGATCATCGACGTCACGGGCGACGAGCCGGTTGAGCACCGCGGTTACGTCCCTCCCCGGTCGGTCGTAGTCCCCGGGACACGGCCGAAAGACTTCCCCGCCGGCACGTACCAGGTCGGGTGCGCGCTCATCATCGGTCGGCGCAGCGAGTCCACGAAGTCGAAGCTCAGCCTCAACGAGACGCTGCGGGAGTTCGGAATCGGCAGTTGAGTCAGTTAGGCCCCCGCACTACCGACTTGGAGGGCGACGATGAAGTGGCTCTCGGCAATGACGGCGACACCTGTCGGGGCGGCGCTGATCGTCGGCGGCGCGATCGCGAAGCCAAAGCTGCGCCGAGCACGCCCGTGGGCGCTGCTGCCTAGACCCGCTCCGCCGGCCCCGTGAGCGTTGCGCGGCCGCCGTCGAGCCGCACGCGCAGGTCGCCGCCGGGGAAGTGGACGAGCACGTCCCCCGCGCCGTGAGTCGCAGCGGCAACTGCGACGGCGCTCGTTCCCGACGACTGCGTCTCCCCCACGCCGCGCTCCCAGACGCGCGCTGTGACCTCGCCTGGGGCGTCGATGCGGGCAACCTGGACGTTCGTACGACTCGGGAAGCGCGGATGCGTCTCGAGTAGCGGGCCCACGAGGGGCAGGTCGCCCGGGTCACCGATGACGACGGCATGAGGATTGCCCACGTCGACGGCGATGACGTCTAGCCCGGCTACGCGCTCCGCTGGCGCCACTCGCACCTCGCCCATCTCCTGCTCTACGTCACCGTCGCGAATGCGTGCGACGATCTCGCGCCATCCGACCCGCACTCGCACTTCAGTCGCACCGGAGCGATCGGACAACCAGCGAGCTGCGATGCGCGTGCCGTTGCCCGAGAGCTCGGCCGTCGAGCCGTCGGGGTTCCAGATCACGACCTCCGCCTCGTCCGTACCAGCCGAAACGACCTCGACGATGCCGTCGGCGTCGCCCACCTCGACGCGCACGCGCTCCGGGGTCAGCCCACCCTCGTCAGTGAGCAGGTAGACGTTCCCGTGCGCGTGCCACTTGGAGAATCTCATCCGCGACCTCGTCGGCGGGCCTCGCCGCCTCGACCCTGATCAGATCCGGCATCTTCCGCATCCACTTCCGCTGGTAGGCGGCGTACCGGCGGGTACGCAAGACTACCGCGGCGATCGCCTCGTTCCTGGGCAGGTTGGCTATCTCGTCCAGGCCGAGCGCGTGACGCGCGGTATGCGAGACGCCGCCGGCCAGCGCGCGCCGCACTTCGTCCTCCACGCCGGCGTGGAACATCGCCTTAGTCCGGTCGACGATCCGTCGCTCGAGCTCGGCGCGCGGCACGTCCAGGCCGAAGACGAGCGTCGGGTGCCGCGTCTCACGACCCCACAGCGTGTCCCGGCTCGGCTGTAGCGACTCCCCCATCTCCGCCAGCTCGAGCGCTCGCACGACCCGGCGGCGGTCGTTCGGGTGGACACGTTCCGCTGCGGGCGGATCCCGTTCCGCGAGCAGGGCATGGGCGCTCTCGGGCCCCAGACGGTCGTAGAGCCGCTCCCAGCGCTTCCGGTCGCCCGGCGGCGGCGGAGCCATGTCTGAGATGGCCGCGCGTAGGTAGAGACCCGTGCCGCCCACGACGACCGGGATACGGCCGCCGTCGAGTGCCTCGTCGACAGCTCGGTGCGCGAGCGCCTGATACTCGACGACGGAGGCCTCGTGGTCGAGCTCCCAGATTGCGACGAGCTGCGTCGGATGCTCCGGCTGCGCGGTGAGGATCTCGAGGCCGCGGTAGACCTGCATCGAGTCGGCAGAGACGACTTCAGCCGGGACGCGATCCGCGATCCGCTCGGCCACGGCTGTCTTCCCGGATGCTGTCGGGCCGAAGACGGCCAGCACGGTCACGGGCGCAGTCGCGCGCGAATGCGGTGAACATCCGCGCCCGGAAGGCCGGAGACGCGCAGGTAACCTTCCGCCCCGCCGTACCGGCGGTCGACTTCCTCGAGCACGCCGCGCATCGACTCGCCCGGCATCGCCGCCAGGAACCGCCGGAACTCCCGTTCGCGCTCGTCGTCCGTCTCGTCGATCCACTCGAGTGCGTGGGGCGCCCAGTTGGGCCGGCTGAGCGCGAAGTCGGCGGCCACGTCGTCGACCGAAACCTGTGCAAGCCGGAGCAGCAGTGCGGCAATGAGACCGGTGCGGTCGACGCCGCCTGCGCAGTGGACGAGAACGCAACGCTCGGGGGTCGATGCGACAGCCGCGACTGCAGCGGCGAAGCGCTCGCCGTACACGTCGAGGTGCTCGAGGTACATCACGCGCCGGCACTCGGTGTGGTCGGGGATCCGCTCGAGCAGCTCCCGGTCGATGTCGTATCCTTCGTTGTGGTCGCCGAACAGCGGCAGGTGGAGCACCTCCACACCGAGCTCCATGTGTGGATCCTCGGCCAGCTCCGCGTGCCAGCGCGGGTCGATGACGCGCTTGACGCCGTAGGCGAGCAGCTGCCGACGTCCCTCAGCCGACAGCGTGTGGATGTTGTCGGCGCGCACGACTGCGCCGTGGCGTGTCTCGCCCCCGTCCTCCGTCGGCAGGCCGCCTAGGTCGCGGACGTTGACGCAACCGTCCCAGGTCAGGTGCCTTAGGGAACGCACCTACGCCGCGATGGGCGCTTCCTGGCTGCCCTGCAAGGTCTGGGAAGTGGATGCTGTGATTCGGACGGGTACAAGCTCGCCGGCTTGCGCCGATCCTGCGAAGTTCACCGTCACGTTTCGGCGGGTGCGACCCCGGAACAGCGAGGGATCTGTGCGGCTCCTTCCCTCGACGAGCACCTCTTCAGTGAGGCCGACGCGTTGTGCATTCCGATGAGCCGCAACGTGCTGAACGGCCTCCACGAGACGCTCGATGCGCTCGTGCTTGACCTCGTCCGGGACCTGATCCGGCATCGCCGCGGCCTCGGTGCCGCTGCGCGGCGAGTACACGAACGTGAACGCGCTGTCGAAGCCGACCTCCTCGACGGCCGTGCAGGTCTCCTCGAAGTCGCCCTCGGTCTCGCCCGGGAAGCCGACGATGAGGTCGGTCGTGAGCGCAAGGTCGGGGATCGCCGCGCGGAGCTCCGTGACCAAGCGGAAGTAGCGCTCGCGGCCGTACGTGCGGCGCATGCGCTTGAGGACGCGTGTGGAGCCTGACTGAAGTGGCAGGTGCGCGTGCTCGCAGACGGCGCCGCACTCGGCCATGGCGGCGATGACGGGCGCCCTGAAGTCCTTCGGATGCGGGCTCGTGAAGCGGATGCGGTCGATACCGTCCACCTCGCTCACGGCGCGGAGGAGCTCACCGAACTCCGTGCGAATGTCGGGCAGGAGGTCTCGCCCCCACGAGTTGACGTTCTGGCCCAGCAGCGTGACCTCGCGGACGCCTTCTGCGGCGAGGGCCGTGACCTCGGCGAGGATCTCACCGGGTTTTCGGCTCACCTCGCGACCGCGCACGGCGGGCACGATGCAGTAGGAGCAGACGGAGTTGCACCCCATCGAGATCTGCACCCACGCCTGGAAACGGCGCTCCCGTTGTGTTGCGAGAGCGGCGGAGAAGCGGCGCTCGCCGCCCGTGCCGAAGGCCGATCGCGCTACGCCCATGCCGCCAGCGCCGAGCCAATCGCCGAGGTGATGGATCGTCCCCGGTCCGAACGCGACGTCGATGAACGGGTAACGGTCGAACATGTGTTCCCGCTGGGCCTCGGCGTAGCAACCGCCGACGGCGATGATGGTCTCCGGGCAGCGTGCCTTCTGTGCCTTCGCGTTGCCGAGGTACGCGGCGAGCCGCTGATCGGGTTTCTCGCGGATCGTGCAGGTGTTGAAGACGAGCACGTCGGCCTCGTCGGGAGTGGCAGCCTCCCCCAGCCCGAGCTCCTCGAGCAGGCCGCGGATGCGTTCGGAGTCGTGCGCGTTCATCTGGCAGCCGAACGTCGTGACGTGGTACCGATGCATGATGGAAGTGTACGGCCGGCCAGTTGGTGCACTCCTGCCGCACTCGTGTGACCCACGGGAGTGAGACTTCTCAGTACGCTCAAAGCGGGAGGAGGCGCGGGGTGGCCCCACCGCGAGTGGCTGTTTCGGACCTGGGCCGTTCGGCGGGTGCTGGGTACTACTTCGCGAACTCGATGGCCCGTGACTCGCGGATCACCGTCACCTTGATCTGCCCCGGGTACTCGAGGTGCTGCTCTATCTCCCGCGCGATCTCGTGCGACAACAGTGCCGCCTCGTCGTCGGCGATCTCCTCTGGCTTCACGATCACGCGCACCTCGCGGCCGGCCTGTAGCGCATAGACGCGCTCGACGCCGGCCTTCGAGGCAGCCAGCTCCTCCAGTGCCTCGAGCCGCTTGATGTACGCCTCGAGGCTCTCACCGCGCGCCCCGGGTCGGGCGGCCGACGCCGCGTCCGCCGCGATCACGAGCACGGACTCGACGGTCTGTGGCTGCACGTCGTAGTGGTGTGCCTCGATCGCGTGAATGACACCCTGCGACTCGCCATAACGCCGCGCGTACCGGGCGGAGATGAGCGCGTGCGCGCCCTCCTCCTCGTGCGTGAGCGCTTTGCCGAGATCGTGGAGCAGCGCGGCGCGCTTCGACGTCTTCACGCTCGCGCCGAGCTCGCTCGCCATTATGCCGGCGAGCTGCACGACCTCGAGCGTGTGCTTGAGGACGTTCTGGCCGTAGCTCGTGCGATAGCGGAGGCGGCCGATGATCTTCACGAGCTCCTCGTGGAACTCCCCGCAATTGGCCTCGAAGACGGCCTGGTCGCCCGCCTGGCGAATGAGGTCCTCCACCTCCGCCTTCGACTGGTAGTACATCTCCTCGACGCGGGCCGGGTGAATACGGCCGTCCTCGAGCAGCCGCTGGAGCGTGATCTTCGCCACCTCGCGGCGAATCCCGTCGAAAGACGACAGGACAACTGCCTGCGGCGTGTCGTCGACGATGAAGTCGACCCCCGTCAGATGCTCGAGCGCACGGATGTTGCGGCCTTCGCGGCCGATGATGCGCCCTTTCATGTCGTCGGAGGGGAGCTCGACGATCGAGACCGTCGTTTCGGCCGCATGGCTCGCGGCGACCCGCTGGAGAGCGTCTGCGACGAGGTTGCGGGCGCGCCGCCTCGCCTCCGCGGTCGCTTCCTCGTCGAGCTGGCGAACCCGCTTTGCAAGCTCGTGGCGTACGAGCTCCTCCGAACGCCTCAGTACCTCGGCCTTCGCATCCTCCATGCCCAGGTTGGAGATCCGCTCCAGCTCGCGCTCCTCGAGGGCCTTGGCAGCTTTCAGTTCCTCCTGGAGCTCCTTGACGTGCGCCTCGCGATCGGCGAGGCCCTGGCTGCGGCGCTCGAGCTCCTCGCGCGTGCGCGCGAGTTCCTCCTCTGCAAGGCGAGAGCGCTGCTCGCGCTCGAGCATCTCCGCCCGCCGCTCGTCGAGGTCCCGCTCCGTCTGACTGCGAGCTCGTGCCGCCTCTTCCTTCACTTCTAGCTCTGACTCTCGTCGTAGGGCGTCAGCCTCGCGCCGAGCCTCGTCCAGGAGCAGGCTGCGTGTGCGCCGCGCCGCTGCGAGCTTCGAATCGATGAAGAAGCTGACGATCGCCCAGGCACCGATCGCGCCGGCCACAAGGCCGATGAGGATTCCGACAACGTACGGCACAGGCCCTCCGATCGCTCGCCCCGCCGGAAGTGGCGTGGGGCCGACTCGGTACCGAGCCGCGCAGGCGAAAGGCCGTAAATCGGGGGAGCGGCGCCGAGGGCCGCTCGGAAGAGGCAGCTGCTCAGGCCGCTGCCGAATGCTCCTTTCGTCTAGTCGTCGGCGCCTCTGAAGTCATCGAATGCCTTGGTGGTGGGTCCCGATTCTTGGAAGTTCGTCTACGCAGAAAGGATGAGTCGTGATCTCATATTACTCCCGTACGCCCGCGATCCGCAATGCGGCCTCGATCGTGCCGTCGGTGTAGCCCTTGCGATAGAGCGCGCGTGCCAGTTGTGCCGGGTCTCGGGCCCTGCGAGCGAGCGCTTCCGCCCTTGCGAGCTCGGTGTCGATGCCCGCAAGTGCAGCGTCGACGTCCGCCTCGGAGATTCCCCGTCTCCGCAGGTCGACGCGAATTGCGAGATCGCCGTGCAGTCTCGCGGCGAGTACGCGTGCTCGCTCCTCTGCCGCCCGTCCGTCCGACTGGTAGCCCGCGAGGGCCAGCTGCGCGCTGGCGAGCTCCGCGTCCTCCGAATCGATGCCAGACCGCTCGAGGCGCGCGACGAGCTCGGTATGGGACAGCTCGCGCCGGGACAGGGCCTTGAGCCCGGCCTCGAACGCGTGTGGCGAGGCCTCCATGACCCTCTTAGGCCTTCGAGACCGCCTCTTCTTCCTCGACGATCTCCTCGGCGGTCGGCTCCGCCGGAGCCTCGCTGGCACCGGCGGTCGTCGGCAGAAGCCTTGCCGAGACGACCTGGTCAGGCCCGACGGCCGCCTGGAGCTTCTGGAGGATGCCCTGACACACGTCGGGATGCTCGCGGAGGAACGCGGTCGCGTTCTGGCGGCCCTGGCCGAGCCGCTCGTCGTCGAAGGAGAAGTAGGAGCCGGACTTCTGGACGACCTTGTGCTCGAGACCCGCGTCGAGGACGGTTCCTTCCCAGGAGATGCCCATGCCGAAGTAGATGTCGAACTCGGCCTGCTTGAACGGCGGCGCCACCTTGTTCTTCGCGACTTTTACGCGCACACGGTTGCCGATCGCCTCGACGCCGTCCTTGAGCGTCTCGATGCGGCGGATGTCGAGCCGCACGGACGAGTAGAACTTCAGCGCGCGGCCGCCGGGCGTTGTCTCGGGGTTGCCGAACATCACGCCGATCTTCTCGCGCAGCTGGTTCGTGAAGATGCAGACGGTGTCGGTGCGGTTCAGCGTTCCTGCGAGCTTGCGGAGCGCCTGGCTCATCAGCCGCGCCTGGAGCCCCACGTGCGCATCGCCCATCTCCCCCTCGATCTCGGCCTTCGGCACGAGTGCGGCGACGGAGTCGACGGCGACGACGTCGAGCGCGCCCGAGCGGATGAGGAGCTCGGCGATCTCGAGCCCCTGCTCACCGGTGTCTGGCTGCGAGACGAGCAGTTCGTCGATGTTCACGCCGATACGCCGCGCGTACTGGGGGTCGATCGCATGCTCGGCGTCGATGAAGGCGCAGATGCCGCCGCGGCGCTGAGCCTCGGCGATCACGTGGTAGACCAACGTCGTCTTGCCCGAAGCCTCGGGGCCGAAGATCTCCACCACGCGCCCTCGCGGAAGCCCGCCGATGCCGAGCGCCATGTCGAGAGCGAGCGAGCCTGTCGAGACGGCCCCGATCGAGACCTGCGGCCGGTCGCTCATCTTCATGACCGAGCCTTTGCCGAATGTGCGCTCGATCTGGCCGAGCGTCGTCTCGAGAGCCTCTTCGCGATCCACCGTCATCAGCCTCCTAAAGGAACGGACTCCAACACCTCGTATCGCGCCCCTTCGCGCGCGAGCACGGAATGGTAGACCGCCGCTTCGGACGGACTGAACGGCGTGAGAGCGGGCAGGGGCGGCCGGAGCTTTGGCGGAGAGCGGAAGCGCAGCACCGTGACGTGCGGGAGCCACTGCCGTTGCTCCGGCTCGTAGGCCCCGATGTGCTCCAGTCTCTCGTGGAGATCGCGTGCCAGCCGCCCCGCGCGCTCTTCCTCGTCCGCGAGGACGAGCATGGCGACGCTGCGTGTCTCCTTGTAGCGCAGAGCGCTGAAGACGATCGGCCCGGATAGCGAGCGGGCCGATGCCTGGAGCGCTTCCGCGACCGGGCCGACATCCTCGGCTGGGCGATGTCCGAGGAACGCCAGCGTGACGTGGAGGTTGCACTGCTCGACCAGCCGGGCATCACCGCGGAGGGAAGCGCGCTGCCACTCGCCGATCGTGTCCCGCACGTCCGCCGGAAGCGCGAGGCCACAGAAGATGCGCAGACGTCCATGAGCCGCCACCGTAGCGGCCCGGGTCACGCGGATTCGTGCCGACTCTGTGACAAGACTCGTCGCGCGAGATGCAGCACGGCCACGGCCGCGCGGCGACGAATCGAGTCGCGATCGCCCGGATAGCTGAAGTCCGCGCCGCGGCTCGTGTCCGGACCCTCCACATGGATGAAGACGAGGCCCACCGGCTTTCCGGGTGTTCCGCCCCCCGGCCCCGCCACACCGGTAACGGCGAGGCCGACGTCCGCACCGAGCAGCTCTCGCACACCCTGAGCCATCGCACTCGCCGCCTCCGCCGAGACCGCTCCCTGCTCGTGAAGCAGGTCGCTGGAGACGCCGAGCTGGGCTTCCTTCACTGAATCGGCGTACGCGACGACGCCGCCGAGGTAGGCGTCGCTCGCTCCCGCTACGCTCGTCAACCGCTCGCCGACGAGACCGCCGGTGCAGGACTCGGCCGTGGCGAGTGTCAGGCCGAGCGCGCGGCAGAGGCCGAGCACGATCTCCTCCACCGGGCGGTCGTCCTCCGCGAATACGTGCCGTTCGTGCTCTGTCCGTAATGCGCCGAAAAGCGCATCGGCACGGGACTCTGCGCCGGGCTCCGTGAGCGCGTCGACGTGGATCTCGAAGTCGCGGGCACAAACGGTGACGTCGAGACCGTCGCCGTCGCCGCCTGCCTCGTGCAACGTGCGGGCCACGGACGACTCGCTCACTCCGTAGAGGCGAAGGGTGTGCCGCTCACGGTGGCGGGCGCGCGCGAGGACGTCGCGGACGGGCGCGGTCTCGAGCGCCCCCGGCCAGAGCCGCTGCAGCTCGCCAGGAGGGCCTGGAAGCACGACCACAGCCGCGCGCTCGGTCTTCAGCACGAACCCCGGCGCCGTGCCGGCGAGGCCGATTGACACCGCGCCCGTGGGGAGCGTCGCCTGCTTCCGCACCCCGTGCGCGAAGTCGGCATACGGCCTGCCGAGGCGTTCCGCGAACGTCCGCGAGACTGCCCCGATCTCCGCCTCGAGCCCCGCATCGACGACGAGGCCGGTGCCCGCGGCTTGCGCGACCAGCTCCACCGTGCGGTCGTCGTGGGTCGGTCCCAGGCCCCCGGACACGATGCAGAGGTCGGCCTGAAACGCGTCGCGGAGCGCTGCCTCGAGCTCGTCAGGAGCATCACCGACAATCGTGATGCGCGCGGGGTCGAGGCCGAGCGCGAGCGCGGCGTGCGCCAGGAACGGCCCGTTCCGGTCGTGGCGGTCTCCACGCACGAGCTCGGAGCCCGTGGCGACGATCGCGACCCTGGGTCGCGCCACGCTTGTCAGTTGCAGCTGGAAACGGACGTCACCTGCTTGCGGGTGACGGTCACGACCTGGGGACAGCCTGCCCCCAGCGTCGCCGGTCGCCCGCCGAGGGTGACGACGAGGTTCTCGGGCGTGCCGACGTTGAGCCAGAGGCGCTTCGCGACGAAGCGCTGCTTTTCGCCCTTCTCGAGCGTTCCCTGGAAGAGGACATCTCCCGTGACACCGCCCTTCCGCACCTCGAGCAGCGACGCGCCCCTGACGGCTCTTGCGACGAAGACGGCCTGGTTCTGCTGGACGTGCGGCTGCACGGCGGGCGTGAGGTTCGGGATGCTCGCCGGGGTCGTACCTGCGCCGCCGTAGTTCCAGGCTGCGATCACGAGCGCCGTGACGACGGCGATGCCGACGACGGTGAGCACGACCATGCGCCGCTCGGCGCGCCTGTGATGGTGCTCTCTGATGCGAATGCGCCGCGTCCGTACGGGGCCTGCCTCCTCGTCGATCCAGAACCGCGAGGTGTACTCGTCCACGAAGAGCTGGCCGTCGAGGCCGAGGTAGTCGGCGTACGAGCGGAGGAAGCTCTTGATGTACGCCTGTCCCGGCAGAACGTCGAAGCTCTCGGTCTCGAGCGCGCGCAGGTACTTCGCGCGAATCTTCGTCGCGCGCTCGGCGTCGGGGATCTCGACGCCCTTGTGCAGGCGCGCTTCCCGAAGGCTGGGACCGATCTCGAACATCTGGGCCGCCCGGGATTCTACGAGACGCGGTCCCCGGACGCGGCGCCTCAGTCCGCAAATAGCGTCAAGAGCCCGTAGAAGGCGAGCGCAAGGCCGGTGGTGGCGGCGAGCCAGATCGCGATCAGCCCGAGCCAGCGGCCGACGCGTGCCGCTCCCTCTCCCCCGCTTCTCCCGAGCGTTCGCTGAGCGGTCTCGCGGCCGCGCCGGGCAAGGGCGACAGCGAAGAGGCCGAGCGCCGCGGCCAACACGGCGGACGCGCACGCGCGGACAAGCGTCAGCTCTTCGAGGAAGCGGGAGGCGACGATGGCGACGGGCACGGTCGCGACCGCGGCGAGCCCCACGACGAGCGATGCGGTGGCGCGCGGGTTCCGCGCCTGCGGCAGTTCCATCGAGGTCATTGCCTGACGTAGGGTCGGCCGACGGCGGCCGGCGGGACCGATCGTCCGATGACACCGGCGACGGCCACGATGGTGATGACATAGGGCAGCGCTGCGAAGAGCGTCGCATAACTCGCCCACTTTTCGACGTTCTGGAGCTCGGGCGCCACGGCGTTCGAAAACCCGAAGAGCAGTGCCGCGGCGAGCACGCCGAACGGTCTCCAGTTACCGAAGATCAGCGCCGCCAGAGCGATGAAGCCGTAGCCGGCGGTCATCTTCTCCGTGAACGAGCCGTTGTATCCGATCGACAGATAGACGCCACCGAGCGCAGCGAGGACCCCTGACACCACGACCGAGCCGTATCTGATGCCGTAGACGTTGATCCCGACCGTGTCGGCCGCGCGGGGATGCTCTCCACACGAGCGGATTCTCAACCCGAGTGGCGTCTTGAACAGCACGATGTAGGACAGGAATACGAAGACGAGCGCGGCGAGGGTCATGACGCTCAGCTCCCCCAGCGACTCCTCGAGGAAGCGGCCAAGGCTGGCTGGAGGGATGCTGCCGAGCCAGTCGAGGTTGACGTCCGGAATCCTCGGCAGGTCGCCCGGTGTTCCCTGGTCGCCGTAGATGTCGTTGTAGAGAAATCCCGTGATGCCGTAGGCGAGAAAGATGATTGCGGTGCCGACGACGATCTGGTCGGCACGCAGATGGATGCAGAAGACGCCGTGCACGAGCGCGAGCAGCCCGCCGGCCAGCATGCCGATCAGCACACCTTGCCACCAGGAGCCGGTGCGATCGGCTCCCCAGGCGCCAAAGAACGCCCCCATGAGCATCATTCCCTCGAGGCCGATGTTCACGACGCCGCTTCGCTCCGAGAACATCCCGCCGATCGCGGCGAACACGAGCACCGTGGTCAGCCAGAGGGACCCGGACACCAAGGTGGACCACCGCACCGTGTCGTCCAGGTGCTGCAGGCTTGCCTGGGTGGCCGCTGCGCCCGCGGCCAGTCCGAGCACACCGCTTGCCACGGCACCCCAGCCGATGCGCCGCTCTCCGCGGGTCAGTGCGCCCACTCCGAGGAGTGCGGCCGCCGCGCCGACGACCATGGGTGCGAACGCCGTCCGCACGGCAAGCGGAGGAAGCGCGATCCAGAACGCGAGAATGCCGAGCGCGATCCCGACGATCCCGACCGTGGCCCAGGAGGCGAGTCGCCGCGGACTGCGGTCCGCTTCGGCGGAGACGCTCACTTCGCCTGAGCCTTCTTGCCGGGAGCTCGCAGCTTCCTGCGCGCGCTCCAGATACCGAGGACCAACAGCTCCGCGCCGACGAAGAGCACGACGAGCCCCTGGATCATCTCCGTGAGGTTGCCGGCGAGCTCCGGCCGGAAGACCTCCGGATCGAGGTTGCGTGTGGACGTCCCCGTCGTCAGCGCTGCGAAGAGCAACGCGGCGAAGAAGATGCCGACCGCCGTGTTGCGCCCGAGCAGAGCCACGGCGATGCCGAGGAACGCGACGTACGAATACGACTGGACGAGGGTCTCGTCGACCGTGTGCAGCCAGCCGAGCGTGTCCATCGCGCCGGCGAGGCCGGCAAAGCCCCCGGAGATCGCCATCGCGAGGAAGTAGTTGCGCTTCACGCTGATCCCGCCGTAGGCAGCCGCGTCGGGGTTGAACCCCACGGCCCGCACCTCGTAGCCGAGCGTCGTGCGGTTGAGCAGGATCCAGTAGACGACCAGCGCTGCGAGGGCGACGAAGAGGCCGATGTGCAGGCCCTGGAGGAGCGGCGATCCCCAGATCACCGGGAGCTTGGCGCTCTCCGCGATCGGCTTCGTGATCGGAGGCGCCCCGGATTCCTCGGCGAACGAGTCGAACATCGGCCCCTGGATGAGGTAGACGCCGACGAAGATCGCCGTCCAGTTCAGCATGATCGTCGTGATCACCTCGTGGGCGCCGACCGTCGCCTTGAGGATGCCCGCTATGCCGGCCCAGAGCGCTCCCGCGAGCGTGGCTGCAGTTGCGGCAAGGATGATGTGCAGGAACGTCGGCAGCCACGGGAACCAGATGCCGACCTGCACTGCGGCGATGAGGCCCATGATGTACTGACCCTGGCCGCCGATGTTGAAGAGGCC
>JBKJWA010000078.1:0-7828 GCA_046716705.1 Gaiellaceae bacterium | reverse complement strand
GGCCCGCAACCGCGTAATTGCAGGGCTCGCCGCCGCCACGGTGGTCGTCGAGGCACGTGAGCGAAGCGGTGCGCTCATCACGGCTGACCTGGCGCTCGAAGAGGGACGCGAGGTGTTCGCCGTGCCGGGAGAGATCACGTCTGCGCTGTCGGCGGGAACGAACGCCCTCTTGCGCATCGGCGCGACCGCGCTGACGTCGTCCGCCGACGTGCTGGAGGCATTCGGCATCTCACCGACGGCACAGCAGCCGGTCGAGCTGTCGCCTCCGGCAGAGCTCGTGCTCGCGCAGCTCCGCGATCGGCCCGCCGCGGCGGACGAGCTCGTGCGCGAGTTGGCTGTCCCGGCGGCCACGGTCGCCACTGCGCTGGCGGAGCTGGAGCTCGCGGGCCTCGCCGACGAACAGGCAGGTGTCTATCGAGCTACTGCGTCGACATAGGCTGCTCAGCATGGGTGTCCCCTACTGGCTGGATGAGCCGGCGCCTGAGCTGCCCGTGCGGAAGCACGAGGGGCCGGTCGATGTCGCTGTGGTCGGGGGCGGCGTGACGGGCTGCGCCTGCGCGCTCGCGCTCGCGGAGGGTGGCCTCCGCGTTCGCCTGTACGAAGCACGGGCGGTCGCCGAGGGGGCCAGCGGTCGTAACGGCGGCTTTGCCCTGCGCGGAACCGCCGCGCCGTATCCCGTGGCGGTCGAGACCATCGGCCGCGAGGCCGCGAAGCGGCTGTGGCGGCGCACCGAGGAGGAGATCGCCGTCATGGAAGGGCTTGCTGGCGACGCCCTCCGGCGCACCGGCAGTCTCCGTATCGCGAATGACGACGAGGAGGCGACCGAGCTTCGTGAGGAGTACGAGTCGCTCGTCGCGGACGGCTTCGCCGCAGAGTGGCGCGACGGACGCGACGTCCACCCGGCAGGGCGCTTCACGGGCGCGATCTTTCATCCGCCCGATGCCGCGCTGCACCCGGGCCGCTGGGTCCGGCGGCTGGCCGTCCTGGCAGCCGAGGCCGGCGTGGAGATCCGCGAGCACGAGCGCGTCAGCTCGATCGACGACCTCGACGCCGAGCACGTCGTAGTCGCCACCGACGGCTACCCGAACGGGTTGCTCGGGGACTTCGAGAGCCTCATCATCCCCACGCGTGGCCAGATGATCGCCACCGAGCCGCTCGGAGAGATGCTCTTCCCCATCCCGCACTACGCGCGGCACGGGTTCGACTACTGGCACCAGACCCCCGACGGTCGCCTGCTCGCCGGCGGCTTCCGCGACGTGTCGCTGCTCGACGAGCTGACGACCGAGGAAGTGACAACGCCTGGGATCCAGGAGGCGCTCGAGCGCCACGTCGCCGGCCTCGCCGGCCGGCCGCTCGAGGTCACGCACCGCTGGGCCGGCCTCTTCGGGCTCGTCCTCGACTTCCTGCCGGTGGTCGGCCGTGTGCCGGGCGAGCACGACGTCTGGATCGCCGCCGGCTACTCGGGCCACGGCAACGTGCTCGGCTTCATGTCCGGCCGGCTCGTGGCCGGTGAGATCCTCGGGCAACGGCCGCCCGAGGCCGCACTCTTCGATCCCGCGCGGCTGCTCTAGGACTCGTCCGGCGTGGTCGCGTCCCAGTAGACCCAGTCGGTTTCGACGCCCGGCACGTACGGGAGGAAGTGCACGCGGTCCGGGTCGCTGTCCTCAGGGAGCAGGAAGAGCGAGCAGCTCTCATATGAGTCGCCCGGCTCGAGCGTCCCGTCCTTGATCCGTGGACACTTCGCGAACGGCGGCCCGCCCAGCGAGATGATCACCGTCTCGGAGATGAGGTTGTCGTCCTGGTCGCGGAGCCCGACCCCGAGCGACCGTTCGATCGGCTCCTCGCCTTGGTTCTCGTAGCGGACGTCCACGTAGTACGGCTTCAGCTCCTTCTCGTCGGGATCGAGGGAGAAGCCGGCCTCCTCAAGCTCCGCCTGCGTGCCCGCGCGCACGGCGAGCACCGTCACGCCGAGAGTGGTCGTCGGCGTTCCCTCAGGTGAGCCTGACTTCGCATGCTGGACCGAGGCCTGCTCGCCGAGGGCGAGATCCGCCGAATCGCCGCCTCCTCCGCAGCCGGCCACGACGAACGCGAGCGCGAGACACACGCTCGCCGCCGCATTCCTGCAAGCTCGCATCTCTCGCGGCCTAGCTCGGCGCCTCGGCCGAATCGTCGCTCTCCCAGAGACCGAACGTGTTGCCCTCGGTGTCGAGACAGATCGCGAAGTAGCCCATGCTCGGCACCGGGCTCTTGGGCATGAGCACCGTGCCGCCCAGTGATTTCACCTTCTCGGACGCGGCGTCGACGTCATCGGTGTCGAAATAGACGGTCACGCCCGTCTGACCCTCCTGGCGGGTCTGAAGCGCTCCGCCCGGCTCCGTCGACTGCGTCATGTGGTACCCGCTGCCCTCGTATTCCTCGAAGTCCCAGCCGAAGAGCGAGCCCCAGAACGTCGACGCGCGCCCTGCGTCGTCCGCGGGGAACTCCCAGTGCACGAGCTTGCCTGCCATGCGGTCTCCTTCCGGTCGAAGAGCCGCGAAGGCTAGTCGAAGGCCGGAAGCCAGCCGTCGCGATACTGCGTCGGTTCGGGATCCGGAAAGCGCGCGTACGCGACGTCCGCGTCGTTCGTCTCCTCCTCAACCCCGGCGCCGTGCCGGAGGGCGGCCTCGTCCACCGTGTAGGCGCCCCAGTCGTCACGTCCCTCCTGCGTGCCGTCGACCCGCGAGCCCGTCGTGTGATTCTCGAGCGCGCCGACGGAGAAGACGACGCACGGGCCGTTCCCGGCGCCCACGATGACGTGCTTCGTCCCGGGCGGGCAGTGCACGAAGTCCCACCGGCGTAACGGCCGCTCCTCGCCTTCGACAACGAGTAGGGCTTCGCCGGCGAGCACTAGGAAGTCCTCCTGGTCGGTCTCCCAGTGGTACATCGCCATCGGCTCGCCCGGCTGTAGCACGGTGAGCCCCAGCCCGAGATGTGGGAAGTCGCCGGCGCCCTGGAGGCCCGGCGCTGCGCCCCGGCCTCCGAAGTCCCACCAGCGGGCCTCTGCCGCGCTGAGGACGAACCAGCCATGGCCGGTCGGGACGAGGCCGTGCTCGGTCTCCTCGAGCTCTGCCTGTCGAACCATAGTCGGAGATGATGCACGCTCCGCAGAGGTTTTTGAAAGTGGTGAGGCGGCAAGCACGTTCGCGCGGTGCCGGTGACGACCCGCGCGCGACGCCTAGATGGCCCAACTGGTGGAGGGACTGGGACCCGCTAGAGGGGAGCGCGGACTCACCAGGGCGGGGAAGAGCAACCGCCGCAACGCGGGTCATTGGACCGCGTGAAGCTGCCACGTTTCCTGCACGCCCTTCAGCTCGTGGCTGCCTCGATCCTCGAACCGGAGCCCTGAACCCGCCACGAGGTCCGTTACCGTCCGCGACACGAGCACCTCGCCGGGGCTTGCTTTCGCCGCGACGCGGGCGCCGATGTGTACCGCAACGCCTGTCACCTTCTCACCGCTGATCTCGCATTCGCCCGTGTGGACGCCCGCTCGGACGCCGAGACCGAGCTCTTGTGCCTCTGCGATTATCTCCCGGGCGCACAGGATCGCTCGCGCGGGACCGTCG
The DNA here is from genome assembly GCA_046716705.1 of Gaiellaceae bacterium. Lineage (GTDB taxonomy): Bacteria > Actinomycetota > Thermoleophilia > Gaiellales > Gaiellaceae > PALSA-612. The sequence goes on along the minus strand of JBKJWA010000078.1, from coordinate 4,226 downwards.
AACGTGGCAAAGAACCCGTCACCCGCGGTGTCGACCTCAGTTCCGCGAAAGCGCGTCAGCGCCTTACGGACGGCAGTGCGGTGCCGCTCGAGCAGGTCGCTCCAACCTCGGTCACCGAGTGCGACGGCCCTTTCCGTCGAGCCGACGATGTCGGTGAACAGCACCGTCGTCAACACGCGGTTGGCGGTGGGCTCCGCCGGTCTTCCTCTGATGAAGCGCTCCACCTCGCGCGGCGCAGCGTCGCCCAGGACGAGGGCGGCTTCGCTCCCCGGAAGCTCCACCGCCTGGGCTCCGGGAATCCGCTGGGCGAGATCGAGCGATTGGTCGCGGTTGAAGTCCCGGTAGAGAATCAATGTCGGCACTCGGATGGCGGAAAGAAGATCGCGAATGTCTGTCTCTCCGTAGATCCTGTAAAGGGTCATCGCGGCGCCGGGGCTGGCGCAGAAGCGCTGACACTCGACGAACCACCGCACGAGGTCCTCATCTGCGGTTGCCCCGAATCCCTCCCGCGCCTGCCGCTCGAAGTACTCTCGCTCGCCCCAGTGCTCGCGAACCTCGCGCAGGTGCTCATGCCACTGTTCCTGCGTCGGCCCGAACGGATAATCGGGCGCACGAACGGCTCGCGCCGGCGTGTTGTAGAGGACCAGCGCATGCGTGCGCTCCGGGTACGTCGCCGCGAAAAACGCGCAAATCTGGCCGCCTTCGCCCGATCCGAAGAGCGTTGCTTTCTCGGACCCCGCCGCGTCCAGGACCGTGCGAATGTCGTCCACTCTCGTCTCCAGCGTTCCGAGATCGCGCGGGCGGTCTGAGAGTCCCGTGCCGCGCTTATCGAGAAGGATCAGCCGGGCGACGTTGCCGAGCCCTTCGTAGAACTTCCGGAAGTGCTCGTTCCACCAGGGATAGACCAGGTTGCTGAACGTCGGCATGTAGACGAGGTCGTGCGGGGCGTCGCCAACGACTTGGTACGCGATCGCAACGTCGCCACTGCGGGCGAAGTACACCTCAGGCACGGCCGCGTTACTCATCTCCGCTTGTATCGTTGCAGGCCCTACGAGCTAGAGGTCGAGCGACGGCAGATCCAGATCGCGGGCTCGCTCGAGTGCGGCGAGCGCGATCGCGAGGTCCTGGATGGCGAGGCCGGTGGAGTCGAACGCGGTGATCTCGTCGTCGGTGCGCCGCCCGTCTGCCCGCCCCGTCAGCACCGCTCCGAGGTCGGTCACGTCGCCGCGTTCCAGGTCGCCGGCGGCGACCGCGTGGGCGAGCTCCCCGTTGTGGCTTGCCTGCTCCCAGTCGTCGCAGAAGACGCGTGTGCGCACCAGCTCAGCGATGGCGATCTCCGCCTTTCCCGGCCCGTCGGCGCCCATGAGGCTCACGTGCTGTCCGGCGCCGAGCCTCCCTTCGACGATGACCGGCTCGTGGCCGGGCGTCATCGTCACGACGAGGTCAGCGGCGAGCGCGTCTTCCAGGCTGCGTGCGACGTCCGCGCCGAGCTCGGCTGCAGCTTGCTCCGCTCGCTGATGGTCGACGTCGAAGATCGCTACCGCACGGCCTCGCGCAAGGAACGTGCGCGCCGCCGCCCGGCCGTTGACCCCGGCCCCGATCACCGCCGCGGTGCCGGCGTCCGCTCGCCCGAGCGTCTCGGCGGCGAGCACGGCTGCGGCGCCCGTCCGCAGCGCGGTCACCGCGGCTGCGTCGAAGCACGCGACCAGCCTCCCGTCGTCCGCGCTCGAGAGCAACACGAGGCCGGTGACGGTCGGCAGCCCTTTCGCCGGATTGCCCGGGAATGACGTCACCCACTTCAGCGCGGCGTACCCGCCGCCAAGCGCCGGCATCGCCCGGAAGTCGCCCGCCGGATAGGCGGGGACGTAGACCTTGGGCGGCATCGTCCACTCGCCTCGCGCGTAGGCGACGAACGCGTCGCGCACGGCCTCGACAGCGCGCTCCGGCGACACCGCCGCCTCGACGTCCCTTCCGCTGAAGACGGAAACGCTCAGAGCGCCTTGACGGCGGAGACGAGCGCCTCCACGGACGACTTCGCATCGCCGAAGAGCATCGATGTCTTCGGGTCGACGAACAGCGGGTTGTCGACGCCGGCGAAGCCCGGGCTCATCGAGCGCTTGAGCACGACGACGTTCTTCGCATGGTCGACGTTGAGGATCGGCATGCCGTAGATCGGACTGCCGGGGTCGCTGCGCGCCGCCGGGTTCGTCACGTCGTTCGCGCCGATCACGAGCGCCACGTCGGTCTGCTCGAAGGCCGGGTTGATCTCGTCCATCTCGTGCAGCTGGTCGTACGGGACGTTCGCCTCCGCGAGGAGGACGTTCATGTGGCCGGGCATGCGCCCGGCGACCGGGTGGATCGCGTAGCGGACGTCCACGCCCTTTCTGTCGAGCTCGTCCGCCAACTCGCGCACCGCGTGCTGCGCCTGGGCGACGGCGAGGCCGTAGCCGGGCACGACCACGACGCGCTGCGAGTACGCGAGCAAAACGCCGACGTCCTCCGCCGTCGTCGCCTTGACCGCGCCGCCCGAGGCCGCGAGCGCCTCCTCCGTCACTTGGAGCTGGCCGAAGGCGCCGAAGAGAACGCTCAAGACGGAGCGCCCCATCGCCCGCGCCATCATCAGCGTCAGCAGCGTGCCCGCCGCGCCCACGAGCATCCCGCTGACGATCAGCACCGTCTGGTGCAGCACGAAGCCGGTCGCCGATGCCGCGATGCCGGTGAAGGCGTTGAGGAGCGAGATGACGACGGGCATGTCGGCGCCGCCGATCGGCAGCACGAACAGGACGCCGAATGCGAGTGCGCCAAGGATCAGCCCGACGAGCAGCGCCTCGTTCTCGACACCGGCCACGATCGCGACGCCGAGGCCGATGAGCACCGCGAGCAGAAGGAGGTTGCCGTACTTCTGGCCGGGGTACGTGATCGGCCGGCCGGTCATGACTTCCTGGAGCTTTGCGAAGGCGATCATGCTGCCCGCGAACGACACCGAGCCGATGAGCGCAGAGAGGACGATGGCGATCGAGACGTTCAGGTCGAGGTCTCCGGGGGCCGCGATCGAGTCGTGGAAGTCGGCGAGCGCGATGAGCGCTGCCGCCCCGCCGCCGACGCCGTTGAACAGCGCCACCATCTGCGGCATCGCGGTCATCTTCACGGCGCGTGCCGCGTACGCCCCGATCGGCGCAGTGACGGCCATGACGAGGATCACCCAGACGAACTGACCGGAGTCGAGGCCCGGGAGAAAGAACGTCGCCACGATGGCGACGGCCATGCCGAAGGCGCCGATCCAGTTGCCATGACGCGCCCGCGCCGGGTCGGAGAGGTAGCGCAGCGCGAGGATGAAGCAGACGATCGTGACGATGTAGGCCAGCGAGACCCAGTCGCCGCGCGTCATTCTTCCGGCTCCTTCTTCGCCGGCTCGCGGCGCTTGAACATCTGGAGCATGCGGTCGGTGACGACGAAGCCGCCGACGACGTTGCCCGTGCCGAGGGCGACCGCCGCGAGCGCGACGATCCGCACCCAGCCGGTCTGATTGGGCAGCGAGGCGACGATGATCGCGCCGACGACGACGATGCCGTGGATCGCGTTCGAGCCGGACATGAGCGGCGTGTGCAGGAGCGTCGGCACCTTCGCGATGACCTCGAAGCCGAGGAACGCCGCGAGAATGAGCACCGTCAGCTCGATCAAGAAGCTCGTCGTCATGCGGCCGCCTCCCGTCGGGTGACGCAGGCGCCGGCGGTGATCTCGTCGTCCCAGTCGAGCCTCAGCTCGCCCTCGGGGGCGAGGTGCTGAAGCAGCGCCATGACGTTGCGTGCATAGAGCTGGCTCGCGTGGGTGGGCATCGTGCTCGGAAGGTTCAGGAGGCCGACGATGGTGACGCCGCTCTCCACGACCTCCTCGCCCGGCTTCGTCAGCGCGCAGTTGCCGCCCGTCTCGGCCGCGAGGTCGACGATCACCGATCCGGCCCGCATCGCGCGCACAGCCGCCTCCGGAATGAGCTTCGGAGCCGGCCGGCCGGGGACGGCGGCAGTCGTGATGACGACGTCGAACTCGGGGAGGCGCTCCTCGAGGGCCGACTGCTGCTGCGCCTGCTGCTCCGGCGTCAGCTCAGCCGCGTAGCCGCCCTCGGTCTCCTCGCCGCGGATGCCGAGGTCGAGGAACGTCGCGCCGAGCGACTCCACCTGCTCCTTCACGACCGGACGTACATCGAACCCGGAGACGACGGCGCCGAG
>JBKJWA010000077.1:0-2588 GCA_046716705.1 Gaiellaceae bacterium | reverse complement strand
GCGAGCCCGCCGGCGACGACGAGCGCCATGCCGCCCGCGCCGATCTCGGCGGCAAACTTCGGCGCGACGACCACGCCGACCCAGCCGAGGGCGATCGCCAGGACGCCCGTCAGCCACTGCGGCGACGACTTCCACGTGACGTTGAGCAGAACGGCGCACGCCGCTCCGCCCCACACGATCCCGAGCACCGTCCACCGCCATGCGCCGTCGAGAACGAGCAGGCCGAAGGCCGTGTACGTGCCGGCGATGAGGACGAAGATGCCTGTGTGGTCGAGCACGCGCATCCATTGCCGCGGCCTGTCCGACCAGTTGCGGCGGTGATAGAGCGCACTCACGCCGAACATCACCGCCACCGCGGCCGCAAACGCGATCACGCCGGTCCGTTCGCGTGCCGTATCAGCCGTGAGGACGAGCAGCACTCCCAGCGGCAACGCCGCGACGAACGCGGCGGTGTGCGAGACGCCGCGCAGGCGTGGCTTGGACACGAGCGAGAGCGTAGCCGGATCCTCAGCGCGCTCTTGGCCTCGGCTGCTTTCCTATGTGCGTGAGGGTCGCGATCGTCGGAACCGTACTTGCGGCGGTGCTCGCCGCGGGCTCGTCCACCCTGGCCGCGCCGAGCGGTGCGACGACAGGAGTCGTGACCGTGCACACGCGGCTCGCCTACAGCGGAGGAGCCGGCGCCGGCACGGGGATCGTGCTCACATCTTCGGGGACCGTGCTGACGAACAACCACGTCATCCGCGGCGCCGGCACGATCCGCGTCACGGTGCCCGCGAGCGGCAAGACTTACACGGCAACAGTGGCCGGCTACAGCGTCTCCAAGGACGTCGCGGTGCTCGAGCTCCGCGACGCCAAGGGCCTCGCGACCGTGCGGACGGGCAATTCGAACACCGTCCGCGTAGGAGACCGGGTGACGGCGGTCGGTAACGGCGGTGGGATCGGGCTGACCGTGAAGCGCGGCAAGGTGACCGGGCTCGGGCAGTCGATAACGGTGTCGAGCGCCGGCGAGCCATTCACGCTGCCCGGGCTGATCGAGACGACTACGCCGTTGCGGTCGGGCGACTCGGGTGGACCGCTGCTCTCGGGAGGACGCGTGATCGGCATCGACGCCGCGGCTTCCGGCGGCTTCGCTTACCGGGGCAGCGCGCAGGGCTACGCGATCCCGATAAACAGGGCACTGAAGATCGCCGGTCAGATCGAGGCGGGGCGCCGCTCGTCGACCGTCCACGTGGGGCCGACCGCCTTTCTCGGCGTCGCACTCAGCCGCGCAGGAGACGGCGACGAGGAAGTAGCGGGTGCCCTCGTCGAGGAGATCGTCTCAGGCACTCCCGCCGACCGGGCGGGCATCGGCCCGGGCGACCTCATCACGTCGTTCGCCGGCAAGCGAGTCGTCTCGGCTGCGAGCCTCAGGAAGCTCGTCCTTCAGGCCTCTCCCGGGCAGACGGTGCGCGTCACATGGATCGACCCTGCCGCAGGGAAGAAGAGCGCAGCCGTGCGCCTAGTTGCCGGCCCTCCGCAGTAGCTCGTCCAGCACCGTCGACAGGCGCTGACCCCGATCCGTGAGCAGATACTCCGTCCTCGGCGGGCGGGCGTCGACGATCCGTCGCTCGAGCACGCCGGCCTGGGCCAGCTCGTCGAGGCGGGCGGACAGCGTCGCTGGCGGCACGGCGCCGAGCACCTGCCGGAACTCGTTGAAGCGCGACGCCCCCGCGCGCGACGCGTAGACGATCGCGAGCGCATAGCGCCTCCCGAGCAGCTCGGCGCCACGCCGCACCTCCTCGGGAAGCGGCTCGCAGGAACGGCAGCGCATGGCGTCCTCCTAGGCCGCGAGCGTCGTCTCGACGAGGCCGGCGGGCTCGAGCGCGAGCTCGAGCACCTCGCCGATCGACATCACTGGGTGGAACTCGATCTCGGCGCGGACGTCCTCCGGCACGTCGTCGAGGTCGGCCCGGTTTCGCTCCGGGATGATGACGTCGGTGATGCCGGCCGCGTGCGCGGCGAGCACCTTCTGCTTCAGGCCGCCGATCGGCAGCACACGTCCCTGCAGCGTGATCTCACCGGTCATGCCCACCGTGTGCTTTACCGGCCGCTCCGTGAGGAGCGACGCGAGCGCACTCGTCATCGCGATGCCCGCGCTCGGGCCGTCCTTCGGGATCGCGCCCGCGGGCACGTGGACGTGGAACGTCTTGCGCTCGAAGCGCTCGTCGGCGATGTCGAGCTCGTCCGCGTGCGCGCGTATCCACGACAGTGCGATGCGCGCCGATTCCTTCATCACGTCGCCCAGCTGTCCCGTGAGCACGAGCGGCTCTTCGCCGTCGAGCGACGTTGCCTCGACGAAGAGGACATCGCCACCCGTGCCGGTGACGGCAAGCCCCGTCGCGACGCCAGGAACGGCCGTCCGCTCTGCCGTCTCGCGGTAGAAGCGCTGCCGCCCGAGCGCGTCACGCACGACGGCTTCGTCGATTGCCACCGGCGCGGTCGCCTTGCCGGCGGCGATGCTCGTCGCGGTCTTGCGCAGCAGCTTGCCGAGCTCACGCTCGAGCTGCCGGACCCCGGCTTCGCGCGTGTAGTCGGAGACGACGAGCTCG
>JBKJWA010000076.1:0-3994 GCA_046716705.1 Gaiellaceae bacterium | reverse complement strand
GCCGCATCGAGATTCTCGACCAACGGCACGCCGTAGTGTTCCCCGCCGCGCAGCTTCTCTACTCCCCCGACGAGCACCGCCGCGACGAACTCGTACGGCAACTCGTCGAGGGCTGCACGCACGACGTCGGCGTAGTGCTCACCGTCGATGACCGCCACAGCCCTCATGAGGCGCCGACCTCCTCCTCGATCTCCTCGGTCGCCTTCACGTACTCGAGCGTCTGCGTGGAGAAGCGGATCATCAGCTCCTCGCCGTGGTACGGATAGCGGCGGCGAACCTCGACGTGCTCGCCGTCGACCTCGATGACGTTGTAACACGGCCGCGTGTTGCCCCTGAGGCGCAGCGTGGAGACGGTGCCCGTGTTGACGATGAACATGTCCTCGAGCCGCCAGGCGTACGGCACGTGCTTGTGGCCGGAGAGCACGAGGTCGACGCCCGAGCGCTGGAGGCACTCGATCGCGTCGCCGGCGTCGTAGACGATGTTCCGCTCGCGTCCCGTGCCCGGCACGGGCAGCAGATGATGGTGGAGTACGAACACGCGTAGGTCGGCCGCTGTCGAGAACTGATCCTCGATCCATTCGTAGCGGCCGCGTCCGATGCGGCCGTGGTCGAGGTCCGGCTCGGTCGAGTCGACGGCGACGACCGTCACCGCACCCACCTGCAGCACCGAGTTGCGTTCCCCGAAGAACTCCTCGAAGTGCACATAGCCGACGTTGCGCGAGTCGTGGTTCCCGGGGATGACGACGAACGCCTCGCACTCGATCCGGTCGAGGTACGCGCGGGCCTCGGCGAACTCCGGCTTGTAGCCGAACGTCGTCAGGTCGCCGCAGCAGACGACGAGGTCGGGCGACCAGTCGTTGATCTCCGTGATCGCGCGCTCGAGCAGCGTGGGCACGAAGTACGGCCCGCCGCAGTGGACGTCGGACAGATGCGCGATCCGGAAAGGACGTTCCGCGCCGACGGCCATCAGGAAAGTCTACGAGTCGAGTGCGTAGATCTCGCCCAGCTTCTTCCGGAGGTACGCAAGCAGGGGCTTCGGGTCGAGGGTCGAGCCCGTCACGCGCTGCAACAGCTCCTGCGGCATGTACTTCCGTCCGTGCTGGTGGACGTGCTCGCGGAGCCAGTCCCGGAGGGGCGCGAAGTCACCACGGCCGATCTGCTCGTACACGTCCGGGATGTCCTCCGAGATCCGCTCCCAGAGCTGCGCCGAGGCGACGTTGCCGAGCGCGTACGTCGAGAAGTACCCGATCGAGCCGCCTGCCCAGTGCGTGTCCTGGAGCGCGCCGTCGGCGACGTCCGGGACCTCGACGCCTAGGTACTCCATCATCTTGGCGTCCCAGGCCTCGGGCACATCGGCGGCGGAGAGCTTGCCGGTGGTCATGTCCTGCTCCAGCTCGAAGCGCAGGATGATGTGGAGGTTGTACGTCGCCTCGTCCGCCTCGATGCGGATGAGCGAGGGCTTCACGCGGTTCACAGCACGGTAGAAGCCCTCCGCGTCGGTGCCGTTCAGCTGCGATGAGAACGCCTCCTGCACGAGCGGAAAGTAGTGCTGCCAGAAAGGGCGGCTGCGGCCGACGAGGTTCTCCCACATGCGGCTCTGCGACTCGTGGAGCGCGAGCGACGCCCCTCGGGCGACCGGCGTGCGCGCGAACGCGCGGTCGACGCCGTACTCGTAGATGCCGTGCCCGAACTCGTGCATCGAGGAGAAGATCGAGTGCATGTTGTCGTCGTGGTGCCGCGTCGTCAGCCGGATGTCGTCCATGCCCGAGCGCGTCGCGAAGGGATGCACGGTCTCGTCGAGCCGCCACGAGTCGGCGGTGAAGCCGAAGTCCGCGAGGATCTTGCCCTCCACGTGCTTCTGGGCGTCGATCGGGAACTCGCCTTCGAGGCACGAGTCGTCGACCGCGCCGTCGCGCTCGGCGATCTCCGCGATGAGCGGCACGAGCCCGGCCTTCAGCTCGTCGAAGACGGCGCGCACCTCGGCCGTCTTCATGCCCGGCTCGTAGTCGTCGAGCAGGAGGTCGTAGTCCTCGTCCGCCGGCGGGAAGCACTGGACGTACTGCTGCCGCAGGTCGATCACCTTCTCGAGATACGGCTGGAACATCGCCCAGTCGGACTGCTTGCGAGCCTCGTCCCAGACGGGGACGGCCACGGCCGCCGTGCGGGAGAGCTCGGCGGTGAGCTCGGGGGGAACGCGGACGAGCTTGTCGTAGTCGCGGCGGACGACGCGGACGAAGGCCGCCTCGTGCGAGTCGTAGCCGTGCTCTTCGGCCCACGGCTCCGCCTCGTCCAGGAGCTTGCCGACCTCGGGCGCCGTGAACATCGTGTGGACGACCTTCGAGAGCGTGCCGAGCTGCTCCGACCGGGCAGCCGCGCCGTTCCGCGGCATCATCGTCCGGTGATCCCAGCCGAGCACTGCTCCGGCCCCGGCGAGATCCACGACCTCCGCCACTCGGCTCTTCAGCTCCTCGTACGCCTTGCTCATCTCTCCCCCTTCGAGTTCGACTTGCCAGCCTTCTACCACTTCGGCCACGCGTGGGTGTCCGGACCGGTTGCTACCCTTCTCATCGGTGCTCTCGGAAATCCCCGATTTCCAGGCATATTCCGGCTCCGGCTCGCCGCACTTCGCCAATGAAGCGGAGCTCGAGTGTGCGAAGATCTTCGACTTCTACCGCATCCCGTGGGCGTACGAGCCACGAACGTTCGTGCTCGAGCAGGACGACGACGGGCGCGTGGTCGAAGCCTTCACGCCCGACTTCTACCTCCCCGAGCAGGATCTCTACATCGAGGTGACGGTGATGAAGCAGTCGCTCGTCACCCGCAAGAACCGGAAGCTGCGGAAGGTGCGTGAGCGCTATCCCGGCGTCCGCGTGAAGCTCTTTTACAAGCGCGACATCGAACGCCTCGCCCAGCGATACAGACTCGACCTCGCCTCCTAGCGGTCCATGAGGACCCGCCCTCGGTCGATCCCCGGATCGGCGAGGTGTACCTCTCCGCCGAGGAGATCGGCGCCCGCGTGCAGGAGCTCGGCGCGGAGATCGCGGCCGACTACGTGGGGCGCGAGCCTGTCCTCGTCTGCGCGCTCAAGGCGAGCTTCATGTTCCTCGCGGATCTCTCGCGGGCGCTCCCGATCGTGCACCGCATGGACTTCGTCGAGCTGGCCGGCTACGGAGGCCGGTCGACGGGGGGCGCGAGCGCCGTGCGGTTGTTGAAGGACCTGGACGCCGACATCCTCGACCGCGACGTCCTGCTCGTCGAGGACGTCGTCGACACCGGCCTTACGCTCAACTACCTCACGAAGTCGTTCACCCTCCGCTCGCCGCGGTCGCTGGCCGTCGTGACACTGCTCGACCGGCCGTACCGGCGGGTCGTCGACGACCTGCCCGTTCGCTACATCGGGTTCACCGCGCCCGACGAGTTCTTCGTGGGGTACGGCTTCGACCTCGACGAGAGGTACCGAAACCTGCCGGACCTGCACCTGGCGCGCCTCTAGCTGAGATAGCCGAGCGGATCCTGCGGCACGCCGTTGACGCGCACCTCGAAGTGGAGGTGCGGACCCGTGGAGAACCCGGTCGAGCCCACGTAGCCGATCACCTGGCCCTGCGCGACGAACGCGCCGTTGCCGGCGGCAAGGCTCGACTGGTGGCCGTAGGCCGTGGCGACGCCCCCTCCGTGGTCGATGACGGTGAGGTTCCCGTAACCACCTAGCCAGCCGGCGTGGATGACGGTGCCCGCCGCCGCGGCTCTGATCGGCGTCCCCGATCCTGCGCCGATGTCGATGCCCTCGTGCTTCCGTCCACACCGCCAGCCGAAGGGGCTCGTCACCGGCCCGAGCACCGGCCAGATGTACCCGGCGGCCGAAGGCGAGCCGCCCGTGCCCGCGGCAGCTTGGGCCGCCTGGATCTTCGCCGTCAGCTCTGCGCTCACCTTCTGGAGCGCCTCCATCTCCGCGAGGTGTTCGCGCTCGATGGCCGTCAACTGCGCGAGATCCTGC
>JBKJWA010000075.1:0-6663 GCA_046716705.1 Gaiellaceae bacterium | reverse complement strand
CTGCCTCGTCGGTAGCGAGTCGGCGCCCATCACGTACGTCCGCCCCCGCGCGGGGCTGTTCCGCTTCCCCGTCAAACAGGCCGGCGCGGACATCTGCCACGTCACGGCGACCGTGTCCGGCCGCGGCAAGATCATCGCCGAGCTCCGCGCCGTCCGCTAGCCGAGCAGGAGCGCGGAGTTCGACCGCAGCCACTCGCGTTCACGACTGTTCTGGCTCAGCGCCTCGTCGCGCTTGGCATCGCCCGGTACTGCCTCGGCGAGCCGCTGCATCCGTTCCTGCGCGCGCTCAATCGCACGGAGGACGCTGGAGTCCGCGGGCACACCGTACGCAGCCGTCATCAGCCGGAGCCGTCTTCCTTGCTCGCTTGGCGAAAGCTCGACGAGACCGATGTTTAGGTGCTTCCAGATCGCGTAGCCGAGGTCGTCGAGACGCGCGCCGGGAGCCGCGTTGTCGAAGTCGATGACTGCTACCGGCAGCTGGTTTCGCCAGACGAGGTTCCAGGGGCCAAAGTCGTTGTGGCACACGACCTCACAGTCACCGGCGAGCTCCGTTGCGGCCGTCGCGTGGTGGAACCGGCGTAGCAGGCCGGCGACTGCCACGAGCTGCCGATCGTCCCAAACGATCGACCGGCAGTCCGACGGGACATCGCCGGGTATGTAGCCGAGGACCTCCCGGCCTCGCTCGTCGAGCCCTAGGAAGCGCGGAGCCGCGGCGAAGCCAGCTTCCTCCAAGTGAAGCAGCAGACGGTGCGCAAACGGCGCGTTCGGCCCCGCCGGGCGACGCACCGTTTCGCCCACCCGACTGACGCCGCTCGTGACCCAACCTCCCGAAAGCGGCGTCTCTGGCTCGTGTCCTCCCATGCGGCCCGCCTGCTCGCTATTCGCAGTCTTCGCGGCCGACGAGGGCGCGGGCGAAGCCGCCGGCGTCGAAGGGCCGCAGGTCCTCGACGCCCTCGCCGATGCCGATGAGCTTCACGGGTAGCCCCAACTCGACCGCGACCGGCAGCACGATGCCGCCCTTTGCCGACCCGTCGAGCTTCGTCAGGCAGACGCCGGTCACGCCGACGGCCTCGTGGAAGAGCCGCGCCTGCTGGAGGCCGTTCTGGCCGGTCGTCGCGTCGAGCACGAGCAGCGTCTCGTGCGGCGCGCCCTCCAGCCGGCGCTCGATTACGCGATGCACCTTCTTCAGCTCCTCCATCAGCCCGACTTGCGTGTGCAGCCGGCCGGCGGTGTCGACGATTGCCACGTCCCGGCCGCGGGCCAGCGTTGCCTCGATGGCGTCGAACGCGACGGCCGCCGGATCGCCTCCGCGCGCAGAGCCGACGTAATCCGCTCCGGCCCGCTGCGCCCAGATCTCCAGCTGCTCGCCTGCAGCGGCGCGAAAGGTGTCGGCCGCCGCGACGACGACATCGCGGCCGTGCTCGCGCAGCCGGTAGGCGAGCTTGCCGATCGTCGTCGTCTTCCCCGTGCCGTTGACGCCGACGACGAGCAGGACACTCGGCCGGTGGTCGACGGGCAGCGTCGCGGGCTCGCCGAGCAACGCCTCGATCTCCTCTGCCAGCGCCGTCTCGAGTTCCTCGAGATCGCGCCGCGCTCGTAGCCGCTCGACGAGCGTGTCGGTCGCGGCCAGGCCGACGTCGGCGCCGATCAGCGCCTCCTCGAGCCGCTCCCACGAGTCGTCGTCGAGCGGATCGAAACCGGCGAGCCGTTGCCAGATGCCGCGCCTGCTACGGCTCAGCGAGCCGCGCAGCCGGCCGAAGAAGCCTGTCATCTCCTGCTCTGGATCCTCCGGCGGCTCCTCGTCGCCGAGCAGCTCTCCCCACGTCCGCATGCCCTCAGGCTACGGCAGCGGCTTCGGCGTCCTCGCGAGGCAACCGCCGCGACACGATCTGGGACACGCCGTCGCGTCCCATCGTCACGCCGTACAGCACGTCCGCGGCCTCCATCGTGCGCTTCTGGTGCGTGACGACGATGAACTGCGCCCGCTCCGAGAAGCGGCGCAGGAGGCCGACGAAGCGGCCGATGTTCGCGTCGTCGAGGGCCGCCTCGACCTCGTCGAGCAGATAGAAGGGGCAGGGCCGCGCAAGGAAGAGCGCAAAGAGAAAGGACAGCGCGCCGAGCGCCTTCTCGCCGCCGGAGAGGAGCGAGAGCCGGCTGATGCGCTTGCCGGCCGGGCGCAGCTCGACCTCGATGCCCGCCTCCTCGTCCTCCCCTTCCGGCTCCGTGAGACGGAGCCGCCCCTCGCCGCCGGGAAATAACGTCGACGCCACCTCCGCGAAGTTCCGCTCCACCGCCTCGTACGTCTCCGCGAAGCGGCGGTCGACCGTTTCCGTGAGCTCGCGGCGGAGCTTGTCGAGCTCGGCCAGGCTGAGCTCGAGGTCGGCCGTCTGCGTGCGGAGCTCGGAGAGCTGCGCCTTCTCGCGGTCGTACTCCTCCTTTGCGAACGGGTTGACACCTCCGAGCGCTGCCCGGCGCCGCTCGAGCCGCTCCACGGTCGCCTCGAGCTCCTCGCGAGGCCCGTCCACCGGCTCGCCTCCCGACTCCTCGAGGCGGCGCTGCGCATCGGTCGACTCTGCGTCGAGCCTCGCCAGCTCGATCTCGACCTGCGATACGGCCGACGACGCCTCGTGCGCCTCACGCCGCAGCTCCGCCTCCCGCGCGGCGAGCTCCCTCAGTCCTGTCGCCAGCGACGCGGCCACGGCGCCGCCCCGCTCGGCGCTCGCGGCGAGCGGCCGCTCCACGCGCGCCGTCTCGCGCATCACATGCGCCAGCTCGTCGAACAGGCGCTCGCACAGGGAAAGGAGGCGCCGATCGGGCGGCCGCGTGGGAGGTGTCGCGGCGGCCGCCTGCTCGGCGAGCTCGCGCGCCTCCTTGCGAAGACGACGGGCCTGAGCCTCGAGCTCGAGTTGGAACGCCTCCGCGGTCTCGCCGCTGAACCACAGCTCTCTCCGCTGCGGGTCGTAACCGAACCCTTCCTCGGTCACGGCCGGGACGGACGATGCGAGCAGGTCTGCGAGCGGGACGACGGGCATCGACCGGACGAGCTCGGCAGGATCCTGCCCCACGAGCACGACGAGGCTTCCGAGCCCGGCGGCGCGGGCGTGCTCGAGCAGCTCGAGGCCGCGGGCGGCGTCGTCGGCGAGGACCGCAGCTCCGCGATGTCCGAGCGCGGCCGCCACCGATGCCTCCCTGCCCGGCTCGACGTCCGCGGCGCTCAGCGCGAGCGTCTCACCTCGCTCGGCGAGGGCGCGCGCGGCGGGCGGCAGCCCCTCGCGCTCGTCGAGAGCCCGCTCGACTGCGACGGCGCGTGCCTCGGCGAGCCGAGCCTGTTCGAGGAGAGCGTCTCCACTCTTCTGAACCACTGGCGTACGCAGCCGCTCGAGCAAGTCGGACGCCGCTTCGTGCCGCATCTCTACGCGCTCGCGAGCGCTGCGCAGCCTGTAGAGCGCGCCGGCAGCTCCTTCGCTCCCGCCGGCCACCGCGGCCAGCTCCCCTTCGGCGCGCTCGCGTTCCGCGAGCAGCACCTCCAGGCGGCCCTCCACGTCTGTCCGCACGGCTTCGAGCGCAATCCGGCGGCCTCGCGCTTCGGTCATACGAGCCACCAGCTCCTCGAGATCGAGTGCGGCCAGTCCCGCACGCAGGCGGCCGAGCTCCTCGCCGATCTTCTCCGCGCGCTCTGCGGCACTCGCCTGGAGCGCGAGCGGACGCAGGCGCTTCTGCACCTCGCGCTCGAGATCCCGCGCGCGCTCGACCTGCTGCGCGACGCGCTCGAGCTTCAGCTCCGCACGGTGGCGGCGGCGCTTGAACCGTCCCAGGCCCGCGGCCTCCTCGACGAGCGCACGCCGTTCTGCCGGTGAGGACGAGAGGATCGCCTCCACCTTCCCCTGCCCGACGACGGCCCCGGCGCCTGGGCCGAGCCCGACGTCCGCGAGCAGCTCCACGAGGTCGGTCCTGCGCACGGTCGCCCCGTTGACGAAGTACTGGCCCTCGCCGCCGCGGTGGAGACGGCGTGCGATGGAGACCTCCTCGAAGTCGATCCCCGGCAGCGCGCCAGCGACGTCCTCGAAGCGCAGCTCGACCTCGCAGTAGGCGGCGGGCTCGCGACCGGCCGACCCCGCGAAGAGCACGTCGTCCGGCTTCTCGGCGCGGAGCTCGCTCGGGGCAAGGCTGCCGGACGCCCAGAGCAGCGCGTCAGCAACGTTCGACTTCCCCGATCCGTTCGGACCGACGACGACCGCGACGCCCGGCTCGAGGCGCACTTCGACCGGCTCCGGGAACGACTTGAAGCCGCGAATGGATATCGCGCGGAGGTACACGGCGGCCCAACGCTAACGGCCGTTGCGGATGCCGCTGGAGTCGCTCAGTAGCTGAGAACGCGATCGTGCTCGAGCATCAGCTCGACGAGCAACGCGGGGGTCGCCGGCTCGGCCTTGCCCTCGAGCGTGACGTCCCGCGCCTCTGAAGACATGCGCGACCCGTAGATCGTCGCGCCGCCCGCGACGACGGCGTCGAACGACTCGCGCAGGCTCCCCGTACCCACGCCCTGAACCGCGTCGAGCGTGGCATCTCGGAGCAACTGCACTCCGTCTCCCACGAGGAAGATCGAGACCTCGTGTCCGCCGTCGAGCGCTGCCTTCGCGACGAGGAACGCGAGCGCGGCCTTCGTCGGCTGCTCCGGCCCGCAGGTCAAGTGGACAAGGATCTTCGCCATCGGCGCATTCTACTTCGGACATGTCCCAGGGACAGTCCCTCTGACACGTCCTAAAGAGACGCGAGGGCGCGCGCCGCGGCGGCCTGCTGCGCCTCCTTCTTCGAGCGGCCCGTGCCGGTGCCGAGCGGAACGCCGGCCACGAGCGCCTCGCACGTGAACAGCCGGTCGTGCGCAGGCCCCTCGACCTCGACGACGTTGTACGTCACCTTCCCACCCTCCTTCGCGGCCTCCTCTTGCAGACGTGTCTTGAAATCCACCGGCGCGTGGAGCGCCTCGTCGATCTGCGCCTCGAACGCCGCCACGATCGGCCCACCCACGGCGTCGAGACCGTGCTCGAGGACGAGAGCCGCGATGGCCGCCTCGATGAGCGCCGCGAGGACGTTGTCCGATCGCCGGATGTCGTCCGTGAGCGCGAACTGCTCGGCGAGCATGCGATCGAGCCCGATCTCACGCGCCGCCGCCGCGCAGCTCCGCCGTGACACGATGGCCGAGCGCAGCCGGGACAGCCTCCCCTCGGCCGCGTCGGGGTAGCGCTCGAACAGCTCGCGCGCGACGAGCAGCCCGAGGATGCTGTCCCCGAGAAACTCCAGCCGCTCGTACGACTGCGTTCGGTCGGTCACCCGGGAGGGGTGCATGAACACCTGCGACAGGCGCTCCGCCGGGAGCGCCTCGATCAGCTCGGCGAGCGTGCCGGGCGAGACGGGCCCGTTACTGGTGCTCGGTGACGTAGTCGACGGCTTGGCCGACGGTCGCGAGCTTCTGGGCATCCTCGTCGGAGATCTTGATCCCGAACTGGTCTTCGAGCTCCATGATCAGCTCGACGAGATCGAGCGAGTCGGCATCGAGGTCTTCCTGGAACGACGCGGCGTCGGTTACGTCGCCTTCCTCCACACCGAGCTGCTCCACCAGCACGGACTTCACTCGCTCGAAGACTTCATCGCGCGAAGCTGCCATGTCACCTCACTTAGCCGTCGGATTCTGCGGGAGCGAGGATGCTAACACGGTCCCCGCGCGCTTCCGGCCTAGGCGTTCGCCGAGCTTCGGCACGACGCCGTGCTCCACGCCTCGCGCGGCCAGCCGGATGGCATTCGCGATCGCGAGCCTCGACGAGTTGCCATGCGCAATGACGACGAGGCCGCGCAGGCCGAGGAGATACGCGCCACCGTACGTCTCCGGATCGAGACGCGCGCGAAGCCGCCTGGCGGCCGGCCTGATCAGGAGCCCGCCGAGCTTGCCGCGCGGCGTCCGCTCGATCTCGGCCCGCAAGCCGTCGAACACCGAGAGGATCGTCCCCTCGAGCAGCTTCAGCGAGACGTTGCCCGTGAAGCCGTCCGTCACGACGACGTCCGCAGCGCCTTCGAGCAGCCAGCGGCTCTCGACATTGCCGGCGAAGTTCAGGTCGCTCGCGGCGATGAGCGCGTGCGCCTCCTGCGTGGCCTGGTCTCCCTTCCCCGCCTCCTCGCCGATGGAGAGGAGGCCGACCTCGGGCCGCGCGATCTCGAGGATCTCCTCGGCGAAGATCGCGCCCATCGTCGCGAACTGCAGCAGGTGCTCCGGCTTCGACTCCGCGTTCGCGCCCGCGTCGATCAGCACCGACGGCCCTCGCACTGACGGAATGACGACGGCGATCGCAGGTCGCATGACTCCCGGCAGCCGCCGAATCTCCAGAAGCGACGCCGCCAGCATCGCACCCGTGTTCCCCGCGGAGACGACCGCCGCCGTGTCCCCGCTTCCCACCGACCGGCATGCAGCCACGAGCGAGCTGTCCGGCTTGCCGCGTACGGCCTCTGCGGGCTTCTCGTGCATTTCGATGGCATCCATCGTCTCGACGAGCTCGAGCCCCGCTGCATCGAGCGTCGCGGGCCCGAAGAGCACGGGCTGAACCGCGTCGGAGCGCCCCCCGGCCGCACCCGCCACGATCTCGTCGGGAGCACGGTCGCCGCCGAGCGCGT
>JBKJWA010000074.1:0-13945 GCA_046716705.1 Gaiellaceae bacterium | reverse complement strand
GTTCCGGACGAGCCCAGCAGCGCGAGCGTCTTCGCCGGTACCAGGTACTCACGAACGGCATCGAGTCCCTCGCCTGTGACGCTGCTCACCGCTAGGACGGGGACGCCGACGGCGACAGCCTCGGCTTCCGCGATCTGCTCAAAGTCCTCGCAGACGTCGAGCTTCGTCAGCACGACAACGGGATCTGCGCCGGAGTCCCAGGCGGTGATGAGATAGCGCTCGAGGCGGCGGGCGTTGAAGTCGCCGTCCAGCCCCGCCACGAGGAAGACCGTGTCGACGTTTGCGACGAGCGTGTGCTCCTCGGCCTTCAGCCACGGCGTCTTGCGGGAGATCTTCGTCCGCCTCGGTAGCACGGCCTCGATCGCCGCGCGGCCGCCGGGCGCGTCGCACACGGCCACCCAGTCGCCGACGGCAGGCATGCCGCCGGTGATCTCGTGGTCGCGGAGCTTGCCGCGGGCAGACGCGAGCACGTCGCCGCGCTCGCCGCGGACGTAATAGCCGCCGCGATGCTCCGCGACGACGCGGGCGGGCTCGAAGCCCCGCTCGGAGTACGTTGTCATCGCCGCCTCGAGCTCGTCGGTCCAGCCGAGGGCGGCCAGCCTGATCGCGGTCAACGCGACCTCCTTCGGGTCAGTTGAAGTACCGCGTGGCTTTAGGCGTCGAGCCCCGCGGCAACGCGGGTGAAGGTGGTGCTGGCTAGCTCATGCATTCGGCCACCTCCTTCGCTCGACAACGAGCACACGGTACGCGCCGCCCCGGTCGTCGTCAACATTCCGTCTGATGGGACCGCATACCGCCTGGGTCGCGTCGCTCTCGCCGTGGCCGGAGACGTTCGGGCTCGAGCGGATGCGCGCCCTGCTCGAGGAGCTCGGCAACCCGCAGCGCACGTTTCCATCCGTGCACGTCGTCGGCACGAACGGGAAGTCGACGGCGACGCGGACGATCTCTGCGCTCCTTCGCGCGGAGGGGCTTCGCGTCGGCGCGTACACGTCGCCCCACGTCTCCGGCTGGGAGGAGCGGCTCGACACCGACGCGGAGACGTTCGAGCGTGCCGTCGGCCGGATCCGGGCGGCCGCCGAGCGCATCGGCGCGACGCAGTTCGAGGCGCTGACGGCGGCGGCTTTGGCCGAGTTCGCCGCGCAGGGCGTCGATGCCGCCGCGATCGAAGCCGGCCTCGGCGGCAGGCTCGACGCGACGAACGTCGTCGACGCGCCGGTCGTCCTCCTGACGAACGTGGGGCTCGAGCACACGGACGTCCTCGGCGAGACGCGGGAAGCGATCGCCCGCGAGAAGCTCGCGGTGACGTCATCGGGCGCGATCGTCGTGCTCGGCGAGCCCGAGTGGGCCTACCTCCTGCCCGACTGCGAGGTGCGGACGGGGGACGCGCACGAGGCGGCGGAGGCGTTCCTGGGCCGCCCGATCGAGAGCGCCGTCGACGTCCGGCTCCCGGGCCGGCTCGAATGGCGCTCCGACAACGAAGTGTGGGACGGCGCGCACACGGTGGAGGCCGTCGAATGGCTCCTCGAGCGCCTTCCGGGGCGTGACTGGATCATCGTCGCATCCATGCTCGAGGACAAGGACGTCGACGGCATGCTCGAATGGCTGGCCCGGGCTGGCAGCGTGCTCGTTGCCGCAGAATCCTCCAATCCGCGTGCGCTCCCTGCGAACGAGCTCGCCGACCGGGCGCGCCGATACGTTTCCGACGTCGTGACGATCGCGGACCCCGTCGCCGCTCTCCGGCGGGCGCACGAGCTTGGCCCTCGCGTGCTCGTGACCGGCTCGCTCTACCTCCTCGCCGACCTGCACGCGGCGGCGCAACGTTGCTCTCGAGAAGCGTGAGCGTGTCCGTTCCCGGCCCGGCTCCACGGCCCGCACGTCCTCGGCGTCGGCGAAAACGGCGCTCGGGAGTCGCCGGCGTGATCCTCTTCGCGTTCCTGGCCGTCGTGCTCTTCGTGGCCGTGGCGTTTGCAACGGGCTTTCTCATCGGCAAACTGCTGATATGAGCCCGTTGCCCCTCGCCGACTTCTTCGACTCCGAAGCATGGTTCGTCACGCGCAATCTCCTGTTTTTCTTCGTGATCGTCTTCTGGCTCGCCGTGGGGTACTGGACGTACAAGGATGCGCGCCGCCGCATCCAGGACGCCTGGCTTGTCGCGATGGCGACGGTGCTCGGGCTCGTGCCGCCCTTCGTCGGCGCGCTCATCTACATGCTGTTCAGGCCGCCCGAGTACCTCGACGAGGTGCGTGAGCGGGAGCTGGAGATGAAGGCGCTGCAGGCGCTCCGGCCCTCGGAGGAGCGGTGCCCGGTGTGCCGCTCGGCGGTGGAGACCGGATATCTCGTGTGCCCCGTCTGCACGACGCGGCTTCGCGAGTCGTGCTCGGGCTGCAAAGCCCCGCTCGACCCACTGTGGCAGGTCTGCCCGTTCTGCGAGACGCCGGTCTCGCGCCCGGTGCCGGTCGAGCTCCCGGAACCGGGGTCGGGCGCCGCGGAAAGGTCGAAGGCGCGGCGGCGGCGTCGCGCCGCCGACTAGATTTCGCCGCGTGGAGCGGACGCTCATCCTCGTCAAGCCCGACGCGATGGAGCGCGGGCTGGCCGGCGACATCCTCGGACGCTTCGAGCGGCGTGGGCTCGCCGTTCGCGCCGCGAGGCTCCTCACGGTAGATCGGGAGCTTGCGGAGCGTCACTACGCCGAGCACGCCGAGAAGCCGTTCTTCTCAGAGCTCGTCGGCTTCATCACCACGGGCTCGACGCTTGCCCTCGTGCTCGAAGGCGAGGACGCGGTACGCGTGACGCGGACGACGATCGGGGCCACGAATCCCGTCGATGCCGCGCCGGGCACGATCCGTGGCGACCTCGCGCTCGCGATGCCGAACAACCTCGTACACGGCTCGGACTCCCCAGAGACGGCTGAGCGGGAGATCGCGCTCTGGTTCGGCGATGCCGGGCTCTGAGTACCCCGAGTACGTCGCGCAGAACGTCGCGGTCTGGACGCGGAACAACGCGAAGTTCACCGGCCCGAACGCGCGCGCCGCCTGGGCGGAAGAAGACATGAGCTGGGGCGTCTTTCTCGTTCCCGAGTCGGAGCTGAACGTCTACGGCGACGTCTCGGGGCTCGACGTCCTCGATCTCGGCTGTGGCACGGCGTACCTCTCGGCGTGGATGGCGAAGCGTGGAGCCCGACCTGTCGGCGTCGACCCTACTCCGGCGCAGTTGGAGACAGCGCGCGAGATGCAGAAGGAGTTTGGGCTCGAGTTCCCGCTGGTTGAGGCCGTCGGCGAGGACGTACCGCTGCCCGACGCGTCGTTCGATCTCGTCGCATCGGAGTTCGGCGCCTCCATCTGGGCCGACCCCTACCGCTGGATTCCCGAGGCGGCACGCCTTCTCCGTCCAGGCGGCCGCCTCGTCTTCCTTCGTAACTCCACGGTCTCGCTGCTCTGCATGGACCTCGAGGGCGTCAAGGACAGCCTCCAGCGCCCCCAGCGTGGGATGAACCGCATCGAGTGGGAGGACACCGGCGAGGTCGAGTTCCATCTTCCCCACGGCGAGCTGATCGCGCTGCTGCGGAAGAACGGCTTCGAGATCGAGCGGCTGATCGAGCTATATGCGCCGGAGGGCGCCAAGACGCATGAGTTCTACGAGTACGTTACGCCGGAGTGGGGCTCCCGGTGGCCGACGGAGGAGATATGGGTCGCGCGCAAGCGCTCGTAGCGGCGCTGGCGGCCGCAGCCGTCGTCGTGCCCGGTGCGACGTCTGGCGCGAGCGTCCTCGGCTTTGAGGTGCTCGCGGTCGGTCTGCGGGAGCCCGTGCAGCTCGTGGCGGCGCCGGGCGAGCGCGACCGCCTGTACGTCGTCGAGCGCGCCGGGCGGGTGCGCGTGCTCGAGGACGGACGAGTCCTGCCGAGGCCATTCGTCGACATCCGTCCGCGCGTGCGGTCGGAGGGCTTGCTCGGGATGTTCTCGATCGCCTTTCACCCCCGGTACCAGGCGAACCACCGCCTCTACGCCCTGTACACGGGCGGCAGCGGCCGGGTGTTCGTGGCTGAGCTCCAGGCGCAAGGCGGACGAGCGCGGCCGCAGCGCGTCCTGTTCGCCGCCCGCATCTCGCCGAGCGCGTACGCGCACGCCGGCGGGCAGCTGGTGTTCGGTCCCGGTGGCCGGCTGCTCCTTGCTCTCGGCGATGGGCTCGACCCCGCCGCTGCCCAAGATCCGACTAGCCCGCTCGGGAAGATCCTCCGCGTCGACGTCGATCCGCCGCAGGTCGTCGCGCTCGGCCTCCGCAACCCCTGGCGGCTCTCGTTCGACCGCGCCACCGGCGACCTCTTCATCGGCGACGTCGGCGAGGACGACTGGGAGGAGATCAACGTCATCCGGCGCGGGACGCGCGGCCCGGTGAACTTCGGGTGGGGTGGGGAGGACGACGGGACCGCTCCCTACGTTCGCTACGCACACCCGAGGAAAGGCTGCGCAGCGGTGATCGGCGGGTTCGTCTACCGCGGCCGTGAGATCCCGTCGGCCCGCGGCCGGTATTTCTTCGGTGACACGTGCACCGGCCGCGTGTGGAGCGTCCGCGCGAATGTGAGCAGGCCGATCCCACGCGTCGAGCCGTTCAGGGTCGCGCAGCTCTCATCGTTCGGCGAGGACGCTGCCGGCGAGCTCTACCTCGTCGCGCGCGGAGAAGGTGGGATCCTCAAGCTCGTTCGCCGATGACTCTCGACGTCGTCACAGGCGCGTTCTCGTTCACCGGGAGGCACATCGCCGAAGCGCTGCTCGCACGTGGACGAACGGTGCGCACCCTGACCCGGAAAGCCGGCGCCCTACCATCCGCTCGCCGAGCACGTGGAGGCCGCGCCACTTCGCTTCGACGACTCGCTCGAGGACAGCCTGCGCGGGGCGGACACGCTCTACAACACGTACTGGGTGCGCTTTGAACGCGGCGCGCAGACGTTCGCGCGCGCGGTCGAGAACACCCGTGTGCTCGTGGAGGCGGCGCGGCGTGCAGGAGTGCGACGAATCGTCCACATCAGCGTCGCAAACCCCGATCCCGAGTCACCTTTCCCGTACTTCCGCGGGAAGGCGCAAGCGGAGGAGATCGTCCGCGGGTCGGGCCTGTCATACCCGATCGTGCGTCCGACGCTCGTCTTCGGTCCCGACGACATCCTCGTGAACAACATCGTCTGGGGGCTGCGCCACGTGCCTGTCTCATGATTGCGGGCGACGGGCGTTACGTCGTCCAGCCGGTATCCGTTCGTGACGTCGCGGCGATGTGCATCAAGGCAAGCGCCGAGCGCGTCGTCGTCGATGCGGCGGGCCCGACGCGGTGGTCGTTCGACACCTTCGTGAGGATGATTGCGGAGGCGGTCGGCAGTCGGGCGTGGATCGCGCATGGGTCGCCCGGTAGCACGCTCGCCGTCGGCCGGCTTGCCGGCCTCGCGCTCCGCGACGTCCTGCTGACCCGCGACGAGCTCGACGCCCTCATGGCTGGGCTGCTCGTCTCGCACGAATTACCGCGTGGCCGTGACCGGTTCGACAAATGGCTCGAAGCGAACTCGGGCCGGCTCGGCCGGCGCTACGAGTCGGAGTTGGCGAGGAACTTCGCTGGATGATCGTGCTCGCGTCGACCTCGCCGCAGCGGCGCGCGATCCTCGAGCAGCTGCGCATCCCGTTCCGTGTCGTGCCGCCGAGCTACGAGGAGCTAGGCGATGATCCGCTCGAGCACGCGGTCGGCAAGGCCCGTTCGGTGGACGGCGGCGGCGTGCCCGTGCTGGGCGTCGACACGGTTGTCGTGCTCGACGGCGCGGTGCTAGGCAAGCCTGCCGACGCCGCCGAGGCTGCGTCGATGCTCGAGCGTCTCTCGGGCAGGACGCATGACGTCGTCTCCGGCATCTGCCTGCGCACCGCCGATTGGGAGGAGGTGGGCCGCGCTGTGACGGCGGTGACATTCCGAGAGCTCACCGCCCATGAGCTTGCCGGCTACGTGGCGAGTGGCGAGTGGCGGGGCCGCGCCGGGGGCTACGCAATTCAGGGCTTCGGCGCCTCGCTCGTCGAGCGGATCGAGGGTGACTACCTCAACGTCGTCGGGCTCCCGTCGGCACTGCTGCTCGGAGCTCTGAGCCGGGCGCCGAAGACGCACGGCTAGACTCCACGGCTCGCCATGGGCATCTTCGACAACCTCACGGGCTTCGGCAGCCGCGACATGGCCGTCGACCTGGGCACGGCGAACACGCTCGTGTACGTCCGCGGCCGAGGCATCGTGCTCTCCGAGCCGTCGGTCGTCGCCATCGACACGCGCACCGGCGAGGTGCACGCCGTCGGCGTCGAGGCGAAGCGGATGCTCGGCCGCACGCCGGGCTCGATCTCGGCTATCCGCCCGCTGAAGGACGGCGTCATCGCCGACTTCGACGTCACCGAGCAGATGCTCCGCCACTTCATCCAGAAAGTGCACCAGCACCGCTTCGCCCACCCGCGCGTCGTCGTCTGCGTCCCGTCCGGCGTGACGGGAGTCGAGCGCCGGGCCGTCGAGGAGGCGACACTGTCCGCGGGCGCGCGCCAGGCCTACCTCATCGAGGAGCCGATGGCGGCCGCGATCGGTGCCGGCCTGCCCATCGCCGAGCCGGCCGGGAACATGATCGTCGACGTCGGCGGCGGCACGAGCGAGGTGGCCGTGATCTCCCTCGGCGGCATCGTCGTCTCGCAGAGCCTGCGCGTTGGGGGCGACGAGATGGACGAGGCGATCGTCAACCATGTGAAGAAGGAGTACAAGCTGCTCGTCGGCCAGCAGACCGCCGAGGAGATCAAGCTCGAGATCGGCTCCGCGTTCCCGATGAAGGACGAGCTGAAGGCGGAGGTGCGCGGCCGGGACATGCTCACCGGCCTCCCGAAGACCGTGATCTTGTCGTCCGACGAGGTCCGTCACGCGCTCGAGGAGCCCGTCGGCCAGATCCTTGACGCCATCCGGCAGACGCTCGACAAGACGCCCCCCGAGCTCGCCGCGGACATCATGGACCGCGGGGTGATGCTTGCGGGCGGCGGCGCGCTCCTCACCGGCCTCGACGAGCGGCTGCGCTCGGAGACCCACATGCCCGTGCACGTCGCCGACTCGCCGCTCACCTGCGTCGCCGTCGGCTCCGGCAAGAGCCTCGAGGAGTTCGACGTCATTCACCGCAGCCAGAAGAACCGCGGTCGCAGCCGGAGCCGCGTCGGCAGCCGCGTTTAACCGGTAGCCGTTCCGCAGGCTTCCCTACACTTAGCTTCCCTCGTGCCTCGCCACCGATCAGCCCGGGTCGGGACCCTCATACCGACCGGACGGCGGCCCGTGGCCTCCGCAGCGACGACTTCGAAGCCGGGCAAGCCCTTCGTTCGCCGCGCGGTCGTCGTCGGCCTCGTCATCGCCTCGCTCGCGCTCTCGAGCGTGTACTTCCGCGAGGCTTCGAGCGGGCCGCTCCACGACGTCCAGAGCGCCGGAGCGTCCGTCCTCCACCCGTTCCAGGTCGCGGCCGAGCGGGTCGCGCAGCCGTTCGAGGATCTCTACGGCTGGGCGGGCGACATGCTCGATGCGAAGTCGGAGAACGAGAAGCTTCGCGAGGAGAACGAGCGCCTGCGCCAGCAGGCGATCCAGAACCAGACGGCCGTGCGTCAGAACGCCGAGCTGCGCCGCCTTCTGCGCTTCCGTGAAGGAGCGGCCTTCCCGCGCGACTACAGTGGCGTCGCAGCGCGCATCATCGGCCGCACGCCCGGTCAGTTCGAGCAGCAGGTGATCATCGCCGCCGGCTCGAACGTCCGCGTCCACGTCAACGACCCCGTCGTCACGGCGTCCGGGCTCGTCGGCCGCGTGACGAAAGTTTCCCGCCGGAGCGCGCGGGTGACACTGCTCACCGACGAGACGAGCGCCGTCTCCGCGCTCGACCTGCGCACGAACGCGGCCGGAATCGTGCGCCACGGCGTCGCCGGCGGGCTCGAACTCGACCGCGTCACGAAAGAGGACGTCGTGCGGGCCGGCGACGTCGTCATCACCGCGGGCTGGCGTTCCGGGAGGCTCGCGTCGATCTATCCCCGGGGCATCCCCATCGGCATCGTCACGAGCGTCGGACAGCTCGACACGGACATCTACAAGCGCGTCGAGGTCGATCCGTTCGTGGACTTTTCCTCGCTCGACTCCGTGCTCGTGCTAGTCGAGAAGCGCGAGGCCGCGAAGGGGGCGAGCCGGCGGTGATCGTCGATTCGCTCAAGGTCGGTGTCGTCGTGTTCGTCGCGGCCGTGACCCAGACCGCGATCTTCTCGGGCATGTCCGTGCTCGGCGGCGTGCCCGACGTCCTGCTCGTGACGCTCGTCGCCGTCGCCCTCGTCCGCGGGGCGACGACCGGCGCGATCGCCGGCTTCTTCGCAGGCGTCGTCGTCGACATTGCGCTGCTCGACACGCTCGGCACGACGTCGCTGCTCCTGACGCTGGCCGGCTACTGGGCCGGCCGCTACGGCGAGACGGCGCCGTCGGGACGCCGCTACGCACCGTATCTCGCCGTCGGGGTGATGACCGTGCTCTTCGCCGTGGGATCGCTCGTGCTTCGCTTCATGCTCGGCGAGCCGGCGCCCGCGCAGGGAGTTCTCGTCGAGACGCTCGCGCAGTCGCTGATGCTGAACCTCCTCGCCACATGGCCGGTCTTCGCGATCGTGCGGCGGCTGCTCCCGCGTCGCCAGGGAATGACGACGTTCGGCCCGGAGGTGAGCGTCGTTGGCTAGCTCGACGGGCCAGCTGCCGACCTTCCTCCCGCCGGATCCGAAGATCGAGGAGCCGTACCTCCTCACGCCGCGGATGGCGATGCGTGTGGCCATCCTCGGTGGCATCGCGCTCATCGCCTTCGGCGTCCTCTTCCTGAGGCTGTGGTCGCTGCAGATCCTCTCGCCCGACAAGTACCGCACGGCGGCGGCCGAGAACCAGCTGCGGCGCGACTCCATCGAGGCGCCCAGAGGGACGATCATCGACCGGCAAGGCCGTGTGATCGTCCGTAACGTCTCGTCGACGGCGGTCGTCGTCTGGCCCGCCAGCCTCCCGCAGGGATCAGGGCGCGACACGGAGGTTCGCGAGCTCGCGAAGATCCTCGACGTCCCGTTCTGGAAGCTGCGCCAGCAGATCCGGTCGCACCAGGACGACCCGCTGACGCCGGTGACGCTGAAGGTTGCGGTCTCGCGCGAGGTGATGGACTACCTCGAAGAGCACCAGAGCGAGTTCCCGGGCGTCGACCTCAAGCAGACGTACCTTCGGTCGTATCCCGCCGAGGAGCTCTTCGCCCAAGGCCTCGGCTACGTCGGCGAAGTCTCCGCCGAGCAGCTCAAGCATCTGCGGAAAGAGGGCTACGTCGCGGGTGACCGGATCGGCCAATCCGGCGTCGAGGCGGCGTTCGACCAGGTCTTGCGTGGGGAAGACGGCCTGGCCGAGCTCCGCGTCGACTCGCTCGGCCGGCCGAAGAGCGAGCTGCTCGTGACGAAGATCCCGAAGCCGGGCGACTCGGTTCGGCTGACGATCGACATCGCGCTCCAGCGGGCGGCCGAGCGCGCGCTCCAGCACGGCATCGCGCTCGCGCACGCAAACGGCGCCTGGGCGGCGAACGGGGGCGCGATCGTCGCGCTCGACCCGAACAACGGCGACATCCTCGCGATGGCCTCGTACCCCACCTTCCGGCCGAGCGTCTTCACGGGCCGCGCGGGTGCAAAGCAGCTGAAGCCGCTGCTCGACGCGGAAACGGCCAGGCGGGAGAACTACCCGGCGCTGAACCGCGCCACGGGGGTGATCTACCCGCCGGGATCGACGTTCAAGCCGATCACGGCGCTCGCTGCGCTCCAGGAGCATCTCGTCGACCAGTACTCGCAGCTGCCCTGCACGGGCTCGTACACGGTGCCCGGCGTCACCGGCGCCGACCAGACGTTCCGCAACTGGGATCCGAACGTCAACCGGCCGATGGCGATGTCGGAAGCGATCGCGGCGTCGTGCGACACGTACTTCTACCGGCTCGGGACGATGTTCTACGACCTGCCGCCCGAGCGTGGGCACCCGCTCCAGGCGTGGGCGAGCCGCTTCGGAATCGGGGCCTCGACCGGAGTCGACATCGGGCCCGAGGAGCGCGGGATCCTGCCCACCCCGGAGTGGCGCGAGGAGACGTACTCCGATCCGATCGACAAGCTCTGGAAGCCCGGCGACTCGATCCAGCTGACGATCGGCCAGAAGGACGTGGCGGTCACGCCACTGCAGATGGCGCGCTTCTTCGCCCTCGTTGCGAACGGCGGCAAGGTCGTGACGCCGCATGTGGTCGCCGCGATCGAGAACCCGGGCGGCACGGTCGAGAAGTCGCTCCAGCCTTCACCGCCCCAGGATTCAGGCGCCGACCCGACGGCGATCGAGGTGATCCAGGGCGCGCTCTACGACGCCACGCACGCGGCGTACGGCACGGCCACCTCGGTGTTCGGCAACTTCGCGATTCCCGTCGCCGGCAAGACGGGCACCGCCGAGAAGGTCGTGCTGTTGCCCGGCTACAGCTACCCCCTCCTGCTCGACCAGTCGTGGTGGTGTGGCTATGCGCCGGCCGACAGCCCGACGATCGCGCTCTGCGCCGTGATCGAGAACGGCGGCCCCCGCGGCACTGCCGCCGCGCCCGCCGCGCTCAAGGTATTCGAGCACTACTTCAAGACGAAGGCGCCGGCGATCGGCGACATCGGGAACACCGACTGATGGCCGAGTACGTCGACACCGTCCAGGCCACACGGCGCCGCCGCCGACCGGGGACGCTCGCGCGCTCGGAGGACAGGCCGTTCGTCGCACGGCTGGACTGGGTGCTCCTCGCAGCCACCTGCGGGCTCGTCGCGTTCGGGCTCTGGGCGATCTCCGGGATAACGCAGCACGACGTGCCGGGTGAGCCCGGCTACTACCTGACTCGCCAGCTCGTCTTCGCCGGCGTCGGCGTGGTGTTGATGGCTGCGGCGATCTTCGTCGATCCTGCCTGGTACCGGCGCTGGAAGCCCGCGGTCTACGGCGTGATGATCGGGCTCATGGTGCTCGTGGCGCTCGTGGGCACCGTGGCACGCGGCTCGCGGCGCTGGATCGACGTCTCGTTCTTCCGTTTCCAGCCCTCCGAGTTCGGAAAGCTTCTCTTCGTCCTCTTCATCGCCGCGTTCCTCGCCGACCGGATCAGGCGCGTCGAGGACGTGCGCACGCCGCTGACCGCGATTGCGCTCGCGATGCCGCCCGTGCTGCTCGTGTTCCTCCAGCCGGACCTCGGCAGCGGGCTCGTCTACCTCGCCGCGCTCGCGGCGTGCCTCTTCGTGGCGGGCGTGCGCTGGGTCCATCTCGCCGTGCTGGCGGCGCTCGCGCTCGTAGCCATGCTCGCGGCCCTCTGGCTCCTGCCCGCGGCGGGAATCGAGGTGCTGAAGCCGTACCAGACCGACCGCCTGACCGGCTTCCTCGACCCGGACGAGGACCCGCAGGGCACGACGTGGAACCAGCGGCAGTCGATCACCGCCGTCGGCTCGGGAGGCTTCTCGGGACGGGGCGTGGACGAGGCGACGCAGACCCGGCTCGACTACCTGCCCGAGCACGCGACCGATTTCGCGTTCGCGTCGCTCTCTGAGCAGCGCGGCTTCCTCGGCGCGGCGATCCTGCTGCTGCTCTACCTGCTCGTGGTCTGGCGGGGACTGAAGATCGTGACGATCGCGCGCGACGCGTTCTCCGCCATCGTCGCCGCGGGCATCGTCTTCGCGCTCCTGTTCCAGATCTTCGTCAATGTCGGCATGACGACCGGCGTGGCGCCCGTGACCGGGATCACGCTCCCGTTCGTGAGCGTCGGCGGCTCGTCGCTCGTGGCGAACCTCATTGCCATCGGTGTCCTCGAGGCGATCGCCGTCCGCGGCCGCCGTCGGCCTTAGCTCGGGTCAGCGCGGGAACCTTAACGACCTGATGACCATCCGCGTCTCGGCCTTGGCGGCCGGTGCCTTCCCGAGCTCTGTCCGGAACAGCAGCGTCGTTCCCCGCACGTTCACGAAGGTCTGCTGGCCGGCCAGGTCACCGGGGATGTCCGCTCCCGTGCCCAGTTCCGTGAGGGGAGCGTGCTCGCCCTTGACCTTGGCATTGAAGGTGACGCCTGCGTAGCCGCCGACACGCGTGGGGGCGCCAGGCCCTGCCACGAGCGTGCGGAGGCCGCGGAACTTCGCCACTGCCTTCGCGTAGGGGAGCGCGAGTGCGTCGACGTATATGGCCGCGTATGTGAAGCGCTGCTCGATCCGGTCGAAACCCTTCCCGATAGACCAGTCGTTCGACGAGCCCTGGTAGCCGAACCAGCCGGTTCCCACGCGGAATGTCGTGATCGGCGAGAAGTCCTCTCCGGTTCGGTACGTGCCGGGCTTGAGCTTCGCCGGCGCACCCGCGAACGGCGGGAGCGTCGGAACGCTCGTCGTCCCGGCAGCTGCCCCGGTTGCGAGCCCTGCCGCCACGATCGCGGCGAGTGCTGCGTGCTTGATCCTCATCGCGTGCTCCTCTCGTGATCGAGTGCGTCGAGCGCTTCGAGCGCGCGGTCGCACCAACGGACAATGCCCCGCGCGCGGTCGAGGCCGAAATCCCTCGTCAACCCGTGAAAGAAGTCGTCGAGGTCCGGTGAGTCAGACATGCGCTCTATCTCGTCGGCGAGTTGCGATGCGTCCGCACGGCGTTCCTGGATGGCTGCCCGCACTGCCGAGCGATCGGCGTGCGCGCCGAAGAACAGCTTGAGGAGGAAGACGTCCCGCGTGGGGCCTGCCATGCTCTCCTCGAGCCAGTGCCTCAACGCCTCCCGTCCCTCCGCTGTCAGCTGGACGATTCTCTTGTCAGGCTTTCCCTCTTGCGGAACGTCGTCCCCGTTCACGAAGCCGAGCTTCTCCAGGCGGGGCAGCGCGGCGTAGATCTGAGAGCGTCCCAGTGGCCAGAAGTACGCGACGCTGGTCCGCGCCTGCTTGTAGACGTCCCAGCCGGAGAGTGCACCGCCCCGCGCCAGGAGACCGAGGATCCCGCCCTCGAGCGGCGTGAGAGACCGCGTGAGACGACGAGCGTCTGCTCCGGGCGCACGCTCCGCCATAGTCATAGTTGGACTATAACATCAGTCCGTGCGAACACCGCGAGCTGCGAAGACCCGCTTCACGGAACGCACGGCGTTCAACGTGCGCGCGAAGCCGATGAACGGCGAGAGGAAGACGACCGTCTCCACGACCTGGCCCGGCGGGACGCCGACGTTGAGCGCGATGCCGATGTGGTACTCGAGCTGCGGCTCCGCGCCGCCCATGGCCGCGAGGGCCGAGATGGCGGCGAGCTGCCGCGCGTGGTCGTCGAGCGCCGGCCGCGAATAGATGTCGCCGTACCCGAACTCGACGACGTACCGCGCGAGATCGGGCGATACCTCCTCGAGCCCGGCCATCACCGACTCGCCCCGCTCGCCGGCGAGCTCGTGGAGCCGTTGCCACCCGCGTTCGTACCGATCGTCGCCCATCGCCGCCCTCCCTTTGTCGAGTCCGTCCGGGACGGGTCCTAGCATCCCCCTCGTGGCGAAGCTCGAGAAGGCACCGCCGCCGCGATCGGAAGCAGAGGAGCTGCTCGAGATCGAAGAGGCCGACGCGTGGTTCGAGTACCTCGACAGCGTTCGCTCGCTCGCGAGTCACGAGCCGAGGTACGCCGAGGTGGAGCCGTGGGCCTGGGCGCGGCTCGCGGTGCGGCTGCGGACGATCAGGACGCGCCGGTCGAAGCTCAAGGCCGCGTGAGCCGACTGGTACCCTGGCTGCAGAGGTTTTCACAGTGACCCTCACAGACAACGCGCTGCACGCTCCGCGCCCTTCGCAGGCCGCAGGTCGCGCGCGCGTCCCATTCGAAGGAGACATTCTTGGCCCTACGTTGGTTTCGACGGCGCGCTCGCGACGAGCAGACGCCCGCAGACGATTCACCC